>JALEHC010000112.1 GCA_022763215.1 Saprospiraceae bacterium | reverse complement strand
ATAGCCCGCTGATTTGTATTTCCCGCAAAGGGAAAACCAACGAAAATGGATATGATTATAATGATACTCGAATATACAATTTTCTAATCTAACCCCAAAGCGCTTTTTACTTAAATCGAATCGCTTTGACTGGACTAATGCTCGTCACCAAATAAGAGGGTACCACCAAAAATAAAATAGTCAAAATAAGGGTTCCGACATTGATACTTACTATCGTCCAAAAATGAAGTTCGATAGGTGCCACCGACAAATAATAATTTTCTTCGGATAGGCGAATGAGCTCAAACTGCTCTTGCAGTACACAAATACCAAGCCCCACCACATTGCCCCAGATCAAGCCAATGATGATAATATAGGCCGCATAATAAAGGAAAACTTTCCGGATACTCCAGTTGGAAGCGCCCATTGCTTTGAGCGTACCAATCATATTGGTTCTTTCCAGTATCAAAATCATCAGGGCAGTTACCATATTTATGATGGCCACTATTATCATCAGCCCCATAATGATGACCTCGTTGATATCCTGTAACTCCAGCCAATCAAATATTTCAGGAAGTTTTCGTTCTATATTTTCAGCATACAAGTCATTGGGCAACTGCTCAAAATAAATGTATTCTTCAATTGTTCTAAGATCGTCTAAGTGCTCAATAAACACTTCAAACCCGCCGACTTCGTCTTCCTTCCACCCTAGTAGACGGCGTATTTGACGAATGTCTACCAATGCAAAGCGACGGTCGTATTCTTCCAAGCCGGTCTTATAAATTCCCTTAACGGTAAATCTCCTTCTCAGTTGCTCGTTTTGACGTACAAACACTATGTCGAAGTTGTCTCCAACTTCCACTTCTAGTCTTCGTGCCGTCTGACGCGAAATAATGATATCGGGAGAAGCTGTCGAATCAGAAAAAGAAATCCGTTCTCCTTCGACCATAAAACGGTCCATGTTTTCCCAGGCAAAGTCGGTATCTATTCCCTTGATGACTAATCCCTCAATATTATTTTCGCCTTTTACGATTACCGGGATCATGGCAAATACCTGAATGTGTTCTACACCACCTTTGGTCTCCACCATTCGCTCATAAGGAAGGCCACCGATTTCTAGCTGCTGCAAATAAGAAAGCTTCCGAACCGTATCCAGAGAAGGGTAAAATTTTTGGTTTTTCTTAATTGGGAAGGCATCTATCATTGAGCGATCAATATCAGTATCGGTGATATGAATATGCCCCCAAAAGCCAAATATTTTGTTGCTTATTTCATTTTTGAAACCAGCAATCAAGGCCGTAGCAACAATCATAACAGCTACACTTAGCGCAACTGCCGTGATGGCAATTCGAATGATCAGGCGAGAAAAAGATTTCTGTCCTGAAGCGGCGACCCGTCTTGCAATGAAATATTCCAGTTTCAAATTGACATGCTTTTAAAGAAAAACCCAGCGGATGAAGCTCAAAATTAAAAAATCTTTGCAGGAATGGAACTTTTATCCCCATAACAACGATTTGTTAACTGAATTCAATGTATTAAGTTAAATAACTTTCTATGTCTCCGGATATCGTATTTCGATATTGTCTTTATCTGTAAGGGAACCTTATCACTTCTGTTCCCGCTTGGCTACCTGCTTTCCGGCATCTACCGAAAGCCCCAGCCACCATTTTCCTGATAACAATCTTTGATTCTCAATTTTTCCTTTAAATTTGCGGGCAATTACAGCTTGCTCAGTAGGTGGATGCCCTTGTGTTCCCTCCTACTACTTAAATATGTTTTTACATGGATTTCTTAGAAGAACTTCAATGGAGGGGTATGTTGCACGACATGACCCCAGGTGCCGAAGAGGCCCTAAAAAGTGGCATGATTACCGGTTACATCGGGTTTGACCCGACAGCACCTTCAATGACTATCGGTAATTATGTTCAGATTATGTTGTTGACGTTGTTTCAACGTTCCGGGCATCGGCCAATCGTACTGATGGGCGGTGCTACTGGTCGTATTGGCGACCCTTCTGGTAAAGATGCTGAACGCACGCTAAAAAGCTACGAGGAACTAGACGGAAACCTGGCCGCACAAGTAAAACAAATGGAGAAGTTCATCAACTTCGAAGAAGGCGATAACAAAGCCAAAATGGTGAACAATCTCGATATTTACAAAGACATGAACGTGCTGGATTTCCTTCGTAATGTCGGAAAAACCGTTACGGTCAACTATATGATGTCCAAAGAGTCTGTCAAAAAGAGAATCGAAACGGGCATTTCTTTTACGGAGTTTAGCTACCAACTATTGCAGGCTTACGATTTTCAGCGCCTTTTCGAGGAGCACAATTGTATTTTGCAAATGGGAGGCTCTGATCAGTGGGGAAATATCACTTCTGGTACCGAGTTTATTCGTAAAAACTTGAGTGAGAAGGCTTACGCCATTACAACACCACTGCTGACCAAAGCTGATGGCAGCAAGTTTGGTAAGTCAACAGAAGGAAATATCTGGCTCGACCCGGAGATGACCTCTCCTTACCGATTCTACCAATTTTGGATCAATGCTGCTGATGCTGATTTGCCGAAGTTTATCCGCTACTTTACGCTCAAGTCGAAAGAAGAAGTGGAAGCCATGGAAGCAGAGCACGCAGAGAATCCGAACGAATTGAAGCGACTACTGGCAGAAGAACTGACCATTCGAGTACATTCACAAGAAGACTATGAGTCGGTTTTGAAAGTATCAGAACTACTTTTTAATAAAAAAGCCAGTAAAGAGATGCTAATGGGATTGGGCGAAAGCGAATTGAAAGCGGTTGCTGGTGAAATTCCAAGTTTTAACATTTCAAAAGATGCGCTTGCAAATGGTGTCAATATTGTCGACCTTTTGGCAGATTTGACGCAAGTCGTAGCCTCTAAGGGAGATGCTCGCAGAGCAATCAAAAACAACGCTATTGCTGTCAATAAAGAAAAAATCGGCAGCCACGAAGCTACCATCAATCACGAAGCCTTGATCAAAGGCAAGTACATGATGGTCGAAAATGGCAAGAAAAATAAATTCATGCTGATCGCAGAATAAGTCATCGCCGGAACCCCTGTGGGATTCCGGCACTTCAATTTCACGCCTATGCAATTACCCACCAATTACCAGGAATTTCAGAGTTTCTGGGGACTTCAGTATCAACAACTTACTCAACTTTACACCGACCAACAACACTCCTTCATCCCTGGATTACTGCCAGAAACGGCCATTCAGCTACCAGCCGAAAAGGTAATTGATATACTGGAAGCCAAATTGGGTCGTGGTCAGTTGAAAGAAGCACTTGATCCGGATCATACTTTTGAAAGTCCGCTTGCCAGCACCAAAGATTCTGCCTGGATGAAGCAGACTAATATGGTGGGTATTAATGTACGGACGATCCACAACTTTTTTAATATCGTAAAGTATTGCCTGACACTTCCGGAGTATCAACAATCGATACATATTTTGCCTATCTGGGAAGTTGGCGTGGTGGCTAGTCTGTATGGTATGGCTAGCTGGAACATCAATCCAGAGTTTTTTAGCGAAGAGCTGTATGAAGCTTACCCACACCTTGATACCGTGGAGAAGCAACTCAAAGTTGTTGTCAACTTGCTGCATGCCACGGGTCGGGTGGTTGGTATGGATGTCATTCCACATACCGATCGGTATTCAGAAATTGTATTGGCCAATCCGCATTATTTTGAGTGGTTGCGCAGAAAAGACTTGACGATTACCGATCATCGTGCTGATTTGCATAAAGATGTCCAGAATAGTATCATGTCTTTTTTGGTGCGCAACGGTAGCGCGGTACCAACAGCTTTCCCGGATGAAACCAATGACTTTTTTGAAGGAGAATTTACTGAGGCTCAACGCCTACGCTGCTTATTTGGCGAAAGCCAAGACAATGGCGGTCGTATGCGTCGTCGCGAAATGTTGGTCCAGCACCTCTACAATCAAGGCCTGGAACCTGTGCCTGCTACTATGGCTCCCCCGTATCGCGGCTTGGAAGTCGATCCTGCGCCGGATGCCAAAACGGTAGACGAACAGGGCCGCATTTGGCGAGATTACCGCATCACAGAGCCTCAGGAAATGT
>JALEHC010000640.1 GCA_022763215.1 Saprospiraceae bacterium | reverse complement strand
TTTGGCGACTAAATTGGTTGCTACAACAACCGATTTCAATTTGTCCATAAACAGAAAAACCTCGTCTACCAGACGTCCGCTGGAACTTATTTGCCCTATATTAAAGGTGTATGAATAAAATACAATATGACCTAGTTATTGTCGGTTCTGGCCCGGCCGGTTCAACTGTTGCCAGATTTGCCGCAAAGGCAAACCTAAAAGTCCTACTCATCGACAAACGCCAGGAATTAGGTGCTCCTATTCAATGCTCTGGTGCTGTTAGTCGGCATGCACTCGAAGAAGTGGGCATCGTCCCCAATGATGAATTCATTCAGGAACCCATTTATGGTTTTGGAATTTATAACCAACTTGGTGATTGTACCGCTATTGACTATCGATCGCTGAAAGGTGACGAGTATGGTCCAGGGCCTGGGAAAAAGCCGCTTGGCTATGTTGTGGATCGGCGTCGATTTGACCGTTACCTCATGACGCAAGCAGAACGCGCAGGCGCTGAAGTTTGGCTCAAAACGGAAGGCTTAGGCTACCAAACTACAGAAAATGGCAATTGCGAAATTCGCATGCGTCGATTCAATGAAGAACTCACCATTACGACTAAGGTGGTAGTCGGTGCTGATGGCTTACAGTCTCAGGTAGGAAAATGGGCTGGTTTGCGCACGCATATCAAGATTACCGAATTGGCCAGTTGCCTGCAATATGTAGTCGATCAAGTCGAAACCAAAGGTTTGCTTGAAATAATTACCGGCCATGAGTGGGCACCGGGTGGTTATGCCTGGGTTTTTCCGAAAGGACATGGCTACGCGGAGATTGGCCTGGGTGTTATACCGACTATGACAGATCAGAATGCGCAATGGTATGTCAAAAAATTTATGGAGCAATCCTTTTTTAAAGACCGCTTCAAAGACGCTCGTATACTCGAAATTCAAGGTGGGGGCGTGCCCTTAGCTGCTCCGCTACGCACCCAATTTGCCGATAATCTGATATTGGTGGGTGATGCCGCCCGACATGTCAATCCGATTACAGGTGGCGGTATTCATACCGCATTAAGTGGTGGCCGAATTGCCGCTGATTTTTTGATTCAATTTCTGCAAGAAGATCGTCTGGCTTCCGCCGAAAATCTAAAAGGCTATCAAGATCAGTGGTTGGAAGAACTCGGCAATAAAATGTGGAAACTATATGATATCAAAACGGATATTTTCCACAACCAGAATATTGAAGAAAGAGATGAGCAATTGTACGCTACGATGTCCTCTTATTTTAGCCCCGACTCCGAATACAAAAAAATATGACCAATAAAGAACCTGTTATTTTTTCTATAGGTTGGAATGCCTGCATTAACTGTGGCGCCTGCGTGGCTATCTGCCCGCAGGAAGCCGGTTTTATCAGCCCGTTCGATACCATTGCAGTCGATCGCCCTTGCGATATTGCCTGTATGCTCTGCGAAGCAATATGCCCGGTAACCACTATTACACACCAATCTGCCACCCTAAAACAACAAAAACATGCGTCTGGTACAACATAAAAAAGAAGCCTACTGGTTTTATCGATTTCTTTCGATTTTTTATGACAAAATTGTAAATCCGTTGTTTTGGACCAAGCGCATGCGCGACGAATCGCTCCAACTCGGTCAATTTGACAACAAAGACCTCACGGTCGTCGATGTTGGCTCGGGTACGGGGTTTACAACCGAAGGAATTGTCCAATACATAGATGCGGCTCAGGTAAACTGTATTGACCAAAGTCCGCATCAGATGGCACAGGCCAAGAAGAAAGAGGTTTTGAAAGATTGTACTTTTCAAATTGGAGATGCAGAAAACTTGCCTTTTCCAACCGACCACTTCGATCGCTATGTGTCTGCCGGAAGTATTGAATATTGGCCTGACCCTCAAAGAGGAATTGCAGAATCTTACCGCGTCATCAAACCAGGGGGCATTGCCCTGATGATTGGCCCACTCGAACCTGCTAACAAGCTCGGAAAGTTTATTGCAGATGTGTGGATGCTCTTCCCCAAAGAACAAGAATACCTTGATTGGTATCAAAAAGCTGGATTTGAAGACATTCAGGTGAAATATGTCAAACCGCATTGGGTGAAAGGACGCGGTAAATATGGTATTGCCATTTCAGGCCGAAAGCCAGCACCTGGTGACTCTCCCGCAGCAGATTTGCATTTGGCCGAAGAGCCACAAAAAATGACACCCCTTCGTTGGTTAATGCTAATTGGTCGGGTATTCATTGGCTCACTTGCAGGTTTTCTGTTTATTCCAGCGGCACTTTTCGGATATATTCGTTCTGCTTTTGAAGGACAAAAAGACATACCGGAAGAATATCGCGAAAGATTAAATCGCCAACAAATCACAGCACTACTGATTTCTGTTGCTGTTATTGCCCTCATCATCTATTGGATACTGTAAAATATGAATTCGACTAAATCCCTCAACGATCGCATTGCCCAATTTTATGATCAATCCACCAAAATCTGGCTGGACACTTGGGGCGAACACATGCATCATGGCTATTATCCGGAAGGCGAGCCCATGACAGGTAGCCATCAGGAAGCACAGGTACGCTTAGTTATGGAAATGCTGCGTTGGGGACAGGTCGAGCAAGCGACAGACATCCTGGATGCTGGTTGTGGGGTTGGTGGTAGTGCTCGTTTGCTATCCAAAGTATTCGATGCTCAGGTGTTAGGCTGTACCCTTAGTCCGGTGCAAGCTACCTATGCCAATGCTTATAATCAACAGGCTAATCTGGCAGATAAAGTGACCATCAAAGCACAAGATATGATGAGCCTGAAGCCGGAAGACGGCCCGTTTGATTTGATCTGGTCGATGGAAAGTGCAGAGCACATCAAAGATAAATTGGCACTATTGGAGTTATTTTATAGTCTGCTCAAACCAGGAGGCACCTTACTCATGGCAACTTGGTTTCACAGAGCCACTCCTCCCCTGCTTCGCCCACAGGAAATGCGATCATTGCACAAGATTTATGATTATTACCATCTTCCACCTATGGTTTCTATTCCGAATTTGCAAGAGATGGCTGTAGAAGCAGGTTTTGCGGGGGTACAAACACAAGATTGGAGCGATCAGGTCGCCCCGTTTTGGAAAGCAGTAATCCGGTCTGCGCTTTCGCTAAAAAGCATACAAGGCTTGCTACAAGCGGGTTGGCCAACCATTAAGGGAGCTTGGGCCATGCGTTATATGACTAGCGGATACCGAAAAGGATTAATCAAGTTTGGCGTATTACAAGGTCGAAAAATATGAATACCATTATACAATTTATTCGTTTTTCAAGGCCTCATACGGTCATAGGTACCACGATCAGTATCAGTGCATTGTACTTATTAGCCTTATCTTTTTCAGATTTTCAAGATTGGCATATCCCGGAATTGATCCTGACGTTGATTAGTTGTCTTGGGGCCAATATTTATATTGTAGGTTTGAATCAAATCACAGATGTAGCCATTGACAAAATTAATAAGCCTTATCTGCCTTTGGCATCAGGTGCTTATACACTACGTTTGGCCTACATTATTGTCATTTTGGCCGTTATCATTTCTTTAATAATTGCTATTGGAGTAGGCAGATATTTGTTGGCGACTGTTGTATTAAGTTTGCTTTTAGGAACCGCTTATTCATTACCTCCGATTCGACTCAAGAGATTTTACTTTTGGGCAGCATTTTGCATTATTGCTGTTCGTGGTTTGATTGTCAATTTATTACTCTTTTTAAATTTTCATTATTTAATCAATGGGCAAGAGCAAATTCCATTAGTAGCTTGGTTGTTGACTGCTACCATTTTTGTATACAGCGTAGTCATTGCCTGGTTTAAAGACTTACCAGATATTGAGGGTGATGAAAGATATGAAGTACATACACTACCTATTCAGTTGGGAATCAAGAAAGTATTTCGCATTGGCGTTGGCTTGATTGTGTTTACTTATCTGATCCTGATCATTACACCAACAATGGTTGATCTCCCTGTACAAAATATCGCATTTGGCGTAAGCCATCTGCTACTGCTACTCTTTTTTCTGCTGGCTAGTTACCAAGTGCAACTACAGCAGAAAAAGAGCATACAGCGATATTATCAATATATCTGGGTATTATTTTTCTTGGAATACTTAAGCTTTGCCTTTGCTGGATTAGTAAGTTGAAGCAATAGCTTATTCCTTTTTCAACTTCCAAAACGACTTACACTTGCCGTAGTTACAGTTCTGTTTTTCAATCAGTTCGCCACTTTCGTTAAATAGTTCAAGTAGGCCGTGCCGCTTGTCCCCTTCATAGTAAGTGCCTCTTGCTTTGAGCTGCCCATTTTTGTGGTACTCGATGAAAGGACCGTTTTCCATGTTTTCGTTAAACTGTACGACTTCCTTCAGACGACCGTCTTTGTAAAAATATTTCCAATCGCCTACCATTTTATTATCCTCGTACCGACCTCTGGTCTGTAGTTTATTGCCGGGGAAATAAGAAAGGAAATCACCGTGGAAGTTGCCCTCTTTATAATGTTCTACCACCTGAGTATTTCCATTTTCGAAGTACAAAATTCGGTATCCATCTAGTGTGTCATTAACATAAAAACTCTTTTCTATCATCTGACCATTTTCCGTGACAACGGTATAGTACCCGTTCTTGACTTTCGTATCTTTCGTTTGGGTATATACTTCATAATGACCGTAAGAGTTTTTTTCTCGTACCTGTTCAAGTCTCAGGTTTTTGTCGGTCAGTTTGTTGTTCATATCCGGGCAACCTCGGTTAATCGACTTTCCGGGTATGGTCGGGCAATTGTCGAGTTGGTCGCTCAGGCGGTCACCATCCGTATCAGGGCAACCACTAAACTCTGCGGCACCATATTTATTGGGGCATAAATCTTTGGAGTCCATTACTCCGTCTCCGTCCGAATCTGGGCAACCAAATAAATGCA
>JALEHC010000639.1 GCA_022763215.1 Saprospiraceae bacterium | reverse complement strand
TCGTGAACAAAAGCTATTTTATGTCCTTTATTTAATACCTCAAGTTTTACACTTTTGTACTATCAAATAATCTTTAGCGCTCATAAAACTATCATTATGAATTCAGTAAACTATCTTAAAAATTTGCCCATTTTCCAGGATTTACAAGACACTGACTGGAACCACATCCAAAGCGTAATTAAAGACAAAGTAGTCGCCAAGCACGATTATATCTATACCGAAGGAGAGCAGTCTGATCAGATTTTCTTTTTGCTAAAAGGAATTATCAAAATAGGTACGCATTCTGAAGATGGCCGCGAAGTCATTAAGCACGTACTTCATCCTATGGCTATGTTCGGTGAGTTGAGCCTAGTTGGCGAACAAAAACGAGGTGATTTCGCCATAGCGATGACGGAAGGCGTCAAAATTTGTAGTATTCAGACAAGCCAGTTCTTTAAGCTGATGCAAATGAATCATCGACTTTCTATGCGTTTGTTGAAAAACATTGGAACTCGCCTACGCCGCGCAGAAGACCGCCTCGAATCTCTTATTTTCAAAGATGCAAGAGAACGAATCATCGATTTTCTTAAAAGTTCTGCCGAGCAACAAGGCAAAAAAATCGGCTACGAACTCTTAATCAAGCATTGCCTGACGCAACAAGATATTGCCAATATTACAGGCACTTCCCGTCAGACGGTTACTTCCGTTCTCAATGACCTTCGTAAGAATAACCTTATTTACTTCAATAGAAGAAGCATACTAATTAGAGATATCGCAAAGTTAAGCTAATGACCACGTTATGGGCGCAATTGGGGCACCTCATAGGTGCCTCCTTCCACGCCTGCTATGCTCTGGGGGAAAATAGATTTGGCTTCTTCCTCAAAAATGCTTATCGTTTTATATCTGGCAGAATAGTGCCCCAATATCAGCGTTTTCGCTTTCGCTAAATACGCCATTTGGGCCGCTTCTTTCGCCGTAGCGTGCATCGACACTACCGCCTGATCCTTTAGGTCGTCACAGTAGGTGCTCTCATGATAAAGTAAATCCACTTCTTTTATATACTTAGCGAGTTCTTCATGGTATCGGGTATCGGTACAAAAAGCAAAACTGCGTGGCAGGGGAGGAGCAGTAGTAAGCTCCGCGTTAGGAATGATGGTTCCGTCTGCTGTTTCAAAGTCATTTCCACCTTTTATCCCTGGAATTTTCTGATAAGGAATCTGATACTCGGCTATTTTCTCTTTGATCATATTCCGAGGTCTCAGTTTTTCATTGATGCGATATCCTGTTGTTGGTATGCGATGCTGCAACGGAAAATGATACACCTCTACCTGATCGTCTTCCCAAAGTAATCCCGCGCTTTCGGTATCCACTACGTGAAAATGTACAGGATAACTATACCCCCCACCATTATATTGTAGTTGAACATTCATCATGTCTTCTAGTCCGGCAGGACCATAAATATCCAACTTCTGGTTACGCCCTTCAAGACTGTAAGAAGTGAGCAGTCCAATAAGTCCAAAAACATGATCGCCATGCAAATGGGTAATAAATATAGCTTCGATTTTACTCTTTCGAACCCTGTAGCGTTGCATCTGAGCTTGCGTACCCTCTCCGCAATCAAATAAAAATAGCCGTTCTGCTATTTGCAAAACTTGTGCAGTTGGGTTTCTGCCATAAGCAGGCAGCGCAGCACTCGTACCGAGTATTTGTAGACAAAATGTTGACATAAATAAAAAACAGGATAGTTCATATCAGAAGAACTACCCTGTTTGAGATTTGCAATGTGGTATATCTTTAAGAAATGTCTTCTCCTTCGTCGTTCAACTCTTTTTCAATTTCATCCATGAATACATATTCAATGGATTCTTCTACAGTAGGTATGATCGTAAGTACCGTGTCCAGTCTGGAAATCTCCATCAGACGTTTTACACTTGGATGCTCAATGCCTGTAAGGATAAAGTTGCCAAGACTTTTCCAAAGGCGGTTAGCTGTCAAAATGGCACTTAAACCTGAAGAATCGACAAACTCAACTGCCGAAAGGTCAAAAATCATATTACTGATCCCTTCATTGGCAAGAATTACAAATTCTGATTTCAGCTTAGGAGCAACCAATGAATTTAGGTTGGGCTCTTCGAGTCTGAAGACAGCGTATTTTTCCTGCTTATCAATCGCATATTTCATACAACTATTCCAGTTAATTTTTCAGAATGTTGCAAAAGTATCAATTAATGGTGATTAAACATAATATCCACAAAAACTTTTAGTTACCTCTTAGGTAGAAGCCGCCAATAATGGCAAGCTCAGTACTTATGCGGCTTTCGCCAAATGCAACAAAGCCGGATTAAACTCATCGACCTTCAAGTTTGTTTAATCCCTGATGTTTTTAATTTGGTAAGGCTCAGCAGGAACAAAATAGCGTCGATTGCAGTTATAAAACAAGTAAAAGACGTAATCACAAATTTGTAAACTCAATCACTTAAATGCTTCACGTTTTCTTTTATTTTCCGCTGATTGTCCAATTTCTTTTAAAAGAATTATAAATAACGGCATCATTTTTGATAAATAGTTAAAACCATTTAATTTTTGAAACTACGGATAGGGTTCTTTTGTAATGTTTGATAATAAATGGTATTATTGTTTAGTATGCTATCCGCATTAAAAGGACTGAAGAATTCTGAATATTATGAATAATAGAAAATTTTCTCCAAAGGTAAAGAAGGTTATTTCTAGAAGTAGAGAGGAGGCTATTCGCCTGGGGCACGATTTTATCGGCACCGAACATCTGCTTCTAGGAATAATGGCAGAAAAGAATTCGCTGGCCATGCGAGTCCTGGAGTCTTTGGATGTTGATGCAGGCGACCTCAAAAAGTCTGTTGAAGATACCGCACAAAGACTACCTGCTTCTAATACTACGCTGAATGTAGGCAATTTGCCTCTAAACAAACAAGCCGAAAAAGTACTGAAAGTCACTTTCTTGGAAGCTAAAATTCTGAAAAGTGAAGAAATAAGCCCGGAACATCTCCTGCTTTCTATTCTGAAACACGAAGATAATCCGGCTTCTAAAGTACTCTCTCAGTTTGATGTCGATTATGATATCTACAAAGCCGAATTAGAGTACGTTCGCCAAGAACAAGATTTTACCGGAAATACCGAACCATACGCTCAAGCACCACAAGAACAAGAAGAACAGTTTGAAGATGATGATAGCCAAAGCCGCTATCAGCAGCGTAAAGGGGCAACGAAGTCTCGCACACCAGTACTAGATAACTTTGGTAGAGATATTACCAAATTGGCTGAAGAAGGAAAACTAGACCCTATTATCGGTCGTGAAAACGAAATCGAACGGGTTTCTCAAATCCTTAGCCGTAGAAAGAAAAATAATCCAATCCTTATTGGTGAACCTGGTGTCGGTAAAACGGCAATCGTGGAAGGTCTAGCCTTGCGCATTATCCAGCGTAAAGTATCCAGAACTTTGTTCAATAAGCGGATCGTTATGCTCGATCTGGCAGCTCTCGTAGCTGGTACAAAGTATCGTGGCCAGTTTGAAGAGCGTATGAAAGCTATTATGAACGAATTGGAAAAATCGCGCGATGTGATCTTATTCATCGATGAGATTCATACAATCGTAGGTGCAGGTGGTGCAACAGGCTCTTTGGATGCATCCAATATCTTTAAGCCGGCTCTGGCTAGAGGTGAATTGCAATGTATCGGTGCTTCTACACTGGATGAATATCGCCAGCATATCGAGAAGGATGGTGCATTAGATCGACGTTTCCAAAAGGTAATGGTAGATCCACCAAGTGCCGAAGAAGCGGTCAATATTCTTGAAAATATCAAGCCAAAATACGAAGAGTTTCACAATGTGAATTATTCAGATGATGCAGTGAAAGCTTGTGTTAAACTAAGTGATCGCTATATCTCTGATCGTTTTCTTCCAGACAAAGCTATTGATGTTTTGGATGAGGTAGGAGCTCGTGTACACTTGAAAAATATTCATGTGCCAGAGCATATTGAAGAACTTGAAAAGAAAATAGAGGAACTCAAAGAACAGAAAAATCAGGCTGTAAAAAGCCAGCAATATGAGAAAGCTGCTGATTTGAGAGACAAGGAGTCAAAATTGGTTCGTCAACTCGAATTTGCAAAAGTACAGTGGGAAGAAGAGTCCAAAACCAAACGCTATCCTGTTAATGAAGAGGATATTGCGGAAGTCGTTTCCATGATGACCGGAATTCCGGTTAGTAAAGTAGCTCAAAGCGAAAGCAAGAAGCTAGTAAGTATGGAAAAAGACTTGCAAGGCGTAATTATTGGTCAGGATGAAGCACTCACGAAAATTACCAAGGCAATTCAGCGAAACCGCGTTGGTCTGAAAGACCCAAGTAAGCCAATCGGTTCGTTTATTTTCCTCGGACCTACTGGTGTGGGTAAAACGGAGCTAGCAAAAGCATTGGCCCGCTATATTTTTGATTCTGACGATGCACTGATTCGTATCGATATGAGTGAGTATATGGAGAAATTCTCTGTGAGCCGCTTGATTGGTGCGCCTCCGGGCTATGTTGGTTATGAAGAAGGTGGTCAATTGACCGAGCGTGTACGCCGTAAGCCTTATTCTGTTATCTTGCTGGATGAGATCGAGAAAGCGCACCCGGATGTTTATAATATCTTGTTGCAGGTGTTGGATGATGGTCAGTTGACAGACGGTCTGGGCCGTAAAGTAGACTTTAAGAACGCTCTGATTATTATGACCTCAAATATTGGGGTACGTCAGTTGAAAGACTTTGGTCAGGGTGTTGGATTTTCTACGAAAGCAAGAAAAGAAGCTGCCGAAGATCACTCGAAGTCGGTTATTCAGAATGCATTGAAGAGAACATTCTCTCCGGAGTTTCTTAACCGTATTGATGATGTGGTTATCTTTAACAGCCTCGATCAGGAACACATTTTCCAGATTATCGACATTACATTGAAGGACTTGCACAAGCGTTTGGAAGGTATGGGCTATCAATTGGTTCTATCCGAAGAAGCGAAGAAGTTTGTAGCTGAAAAAGGTTATGACCCGCAGTTTGGTGCTCGTCCATTGCATAGAGCAATCCAGAAATACTTGGAAGATCCATTAGCAGAGTACATTTTGAATGAGACGCCTGCGGAAGGTTCGATTTTGGAAGCACATCTGGATGAAGAAGAAAGTAAGCTGAAGATCGCTCCTAAGAAGGAGGTGGAGTCTGACGTAGAATAAATATTATACTGAAATAGCATAAAGTACACTCATTTATTAGCGATGAGTGTACTTTTTTTATATTTTGATGTAGAAATTTGGGAAAAGACTGGTTTTACCGAACTTTTTTTTCAAATTTTGAATTGTTAAATTAGATCAAACTATTTGTTAATTAAAATTTTATCATTTGGCAAAGAGAAGTCGTAGAAATTTTCCTAGAGAACAAAAACCTCTATTTAGAGTAAATGAACAAATTCGGATCCCTGAAGTACGTCTAGTTGGGGATAATCTCGAAGAATTAAGCAATATTGTAGGCCAGAAAGTAGAATCTGGCATTTATCCTACCCGTCGAGCTCGAGATTGGGCCGATCGCATGGAATTGGATCTGGTCGAAATCTCGCCTAAGGCGAAACCTCCTGTAGTCCGTATTATTGACTACAATAAATTCCTTTACGATAAAAAGAAAAAGGAAAAAGAAATCAAGGCAAAAGCAGCCAAGACGGTCATCAAAGAAATTCGTTTCGGACCCAATACAGATGATCACGATTTTGATTTTAAGCTTCGTCACGCCAAGAAGTTTCTCGAAGAAGGAGCTAAGGTAAAAGCTTATGTACATTTCCGTGGTCGTACCATCGTCTTTAAAGATCGTGGTGAGTTACTATTACTACGTTTCCTTAAAGAATTGGAAGAATTTGGTTCAGCCGAAGCACTTCCAAAAATGGAAGGTCGAAGAATGATTGTAGTGGTTTCTCCAAAGAAAACAAAGAAAAAATAAGTTGGTATTTCATAGAAATTGTGCTACCTTTGCAATCCGCTAAAAGGAAGATTCTTTTTAGTTAGAAGATCTATGAATAAAATTAATTAGGATGCCAAAGGTGAAGACGCATTCCAGTGCTAAGAAGCGTTTTAAAGTCACTGGATCAGGAAAGATCAAACGTTTTCAAGCTTACACTTCTCACATGATGAGAAACAAAAGTAAGAAGGCGAAGCTACGCCTTCGCGATGCGACTCTTGTAGACAAGTCTGATGAGAAGCGTATCAAGCGTTTGTTAGGTCTTAGATAATTTTAATTTTTAACGAGAGCATAGGTTTCAAAGTGTTCCGACTACTTTTGCGAGCCTCTATGCTGTACTAAAAAAGGTGTTATGCCACGTTCTGTAAATCATGTAGCGTCTAGAAAAAGACGTAAGAAAATCATGAAACTATCACGCGGTTACTTCGGTGCCCGTAGCAACGTTTGGACAGTTGCTAAAAATGCGGTTGAAAAAGGTTTGGTTTATGCTTACCGCGACCGTAAAAACAAAAAGCGTGCTTTCCGCCGCTTGTGGATCGCTAGAATTAATGCTGGTGCCAGATTAAATGGTACTACTTACTCTAAGTTGATTCACGCTTTGAAAGAAGCTAATATTGACCTCAACAGAAAAGTTTTGGCTGATTTAGCAATGAATCATCCAGAAACTTTCAAAGCAGTTGTTGCTTCTGTTGACAAATAATATATGATCAACATCGTTCAAAAGGGAAATAGCTTCGGTTGTTTCCCTTTTGTTTTTTCAAGTATTAATCAACTATCCAATGAATCGGCTTTTTCTGTTTGCTTTGCTTGCACTCCTGCTTTCCTCCGCCTGCCAATCAGGTTCCGATAATCCTTCCACCGAACCCAATCCAGATACCATTCCTCCTAACAAACCACTTTCGGTTAAAGATACCCTCGCTATTGATAGTGTTACTTTTGATAGTAGCCAATATACCTTTGCTGATGATGCTATACTTGTAGATTGGGACCTCCTGAATAATGTGGCTTTTAATGAAACGTACAACGACGAAGTACAAGCTTATATTCCTTACCCCGAATTTGAGCCAATTGTACAAGCACTTGATGGTAAAACTATTATAGTGGAAGGTTATATTATCCCGGTTGAAGAAACTGGCGAACAAAGTATACTCGTATTATCTGCCAATCCATTTAGTAGCTGCTTTTTCTGTGGCGGAGCTGGTCCTGAAACGGTTATGGATGTGAAGCTAAAAAAGCCAAGGAAAATGAAAACAGACGAAAGAATACAGTTTAAGGGCCAATTAAAACTGAACTCCACCGACTTATATTACTTAAATTATATATTGGAAGAAGCAGAAGAAATTTAAAAAACCTTTCTTAAAAAGAAAAAAGTTCCTACATTTAGGATGTCTTTTGGTAAAAAGGCCCAATCATCAGTCGGCCTCCAAAAGTATTCGATAAATATTTGGTACAATAGTCCACTATTTCGAAACATGAGTCCCCCGCTCAGATGTCTATTTGTCCTACATTTGTTTTGTAAAGCGATGAAAATAAATATCCCGATATAGACTGGAATGCCTCTCAAACAAATAGCCATTAGCTTATTTTACCAGTCATACAACAAATACATACCACAAATATTCACCAAACAGTAACAATAGTTGCTTATTCGCGTATAAACAGCCAAAGGGCTTTTGCGCAAAGTTTTGTTTAAAAATTTACGTATTACCTAATTACTGCCTAAATCAATGATTATGAAATTTAAATTGAGCCCATTATTCTTACTCTTATTTGGATTTTTATTGGTTTTCTCTTCTTGTCAGAAAGATTCTGATGATCCACAACTAGAATTAGACGACGAACTGACTACTGTTCTTTCTCAGGCTTCTGACGGCCAAGGACTTGACTTCTTTATTTTGCCGAATAGTGACGACTACGAAAGTATTCCGCAAGATCCAAGAAATCCTATTACAGATGCAAAAGTAACACTCGGTAAATTCCTTTACCATGAAACAGGTATCGGTCTAGCTCCTATGCAGGAAGTTGGTTCACAAAGCTATTCCTGTGCTTCTTGTCACTTTGCAAGTGCCGGCTTCCAGGCTGGTCGTTTTCAAGGACTAGGTGAAGGTGGTATCGGCTTCGGGATGAATGGAGAAGGTCGCCACCTCTCTGCTGATTATGATGAAACAAACGTCGATGCACAACCAGTAAGATCACCTTCCATCTTGAATATTGCTTTTCAGGAAGCTGTACTTTGGAATGGTCAGTTTGGTGCACTTGGTATCAATGCCGGTACTGAATATGCATGGACGGAAGATACACCTATCGAAAATAATGAATTGGGTTATGAAGGAACCGAAATTCAAGCTATCGCAGGTCTAACGGTACACCGCCTGGTATGTACACCGGAAGTAGTAGAGCAAAGTGGTTATAAGTCTTATTTTGATGAAGCATTTCCTGGACTTCCTGAAGAGCAGCGCTATGATTTAGAAAGAGCTGGTCTTGCAATTGCTGCTTACGAGCGTACAGTATTGTCCACAGATGCTCCTTTCCAAAAATGGTTGAAAGGCGATAAAAATGCTATGACAACGGCTGAAAAAGCTGGTGCTATTCTCTTTTTTGGAAAAGCAAATTGTGTAAGTTGCCACGGTGGCCCGAATCTTGCTAATATGGAATTCCATGCCCTTGGTATGAATGATTTTGACGATATTCCAGAAACAACATTTCAGGCAGGCCCCGGTACGCCAGCTTTCCTTGGTCGTGCTAGTTTTACCGGCGATCAGGACGATATGTACAAGTTTAAGGTGCCACAGCTGTACAATTTATCTGACTCTCCGTTTTATGGTCATGGAAGTTCTTTCCGTTCTATTCGCGACGTAATTGAATATAAAAATGAGGCGGTTGCTGAAAACCCGGATGTGCCGGAATCAATGCTTTCTCCTATGTTTACGCCACTTGGGTTGACAGAGCAGGAAATTGATGACCTAACTGCATTCCTATATTCTGGTTTGCGTGATCCGAATTTAACGCGCTTCGAGCCAGATGTCTTGCCAACTGGAAATTGTTTCCCGAATGGTGACGAACTGTCTATGCAGGATTTAGGCTGTAACTAATTAAAATTTAAAACACTAAATATATTACGTGGAATAGTGGCTCCGGCTCTATTCCACGTTTTTTATGATGGATATTCAATTGCGAAAAGCCAGCATTGCTGACTTGAAAATACTCCAATATTGGGATACCCAACCGCACGTGATAGCTTCTGATCCAGATGATGACTGGAATTGGGAAATAGAACTCCAACGAGAGCCTTCCTGGCGAATACAGCTAATGGCAGAATGGAAGGGCAAAGCCATTGGCTTTGTTCAGATAATCGATCCTCAGCTAGAAGAAACCCATTACTGGGGAAATATTGGCCCTGGAAAGCGTGCTATCGATATCTGGATAGGGGAGGAAGCCCTCTTGGGACTTGGCCTGGGCACAGAAATGATGCATCAGGCGATTGAGTTGTGTTTTCGCGAAAGCGAAGTCAAGGAAATTCTTGTTGACCCATTGGCAATTAATAAGCGGGCTCATCGATTTTATGAAAGACTTGGATTCGAGTTTGTTGAAACTGCTTTATTAGGGGGCACAGATCAAGAGGAGCAAGCGGATGAATGCTTCATTTAATAGCTTAATGAGAGAACGATATTTCAGCAATAAAAAAGCCTCTGACCATAACAAACAATTGATCAGAGGCTCTTTTGATTTCCTATTATAAACTAGTGAGATTTCATCTTCAGCTCACCAGATTTTACTTTGCGCATATATTCTCTGTAAGCATTTCTTACATTAGGCAACAAGAAGTAAAGTCCTAATACATTCGGGAAACACATTGCAAAGATCATAGCATCACCAAATGCAAATACAGAACCCAGACTCATAGTCGCACCTACGATAACAAATAGACAGAAAATAATCTTATAGGTCGTATCCATAGCACGGCTTTCGCCAAATAGATACGTCCAGGCTTTCAATCCATAGTAAGACCAGGAGATCATGGTCGATAAAGCAAATAGAATAACGGCACCTGAAAGAACTACTGGGAACCAGCTAATGACAGATTCAAAAGCAGAAGAAGTAAGCGTAATACCACCCAGTTCTTCACCATTGTTGAATGCAAATTCAGCTCCCTGACCACCATAGTTAGTGATAACAATAACAAGTGCTGTCATTGTACAAATCACTACCGTATCGATAAAAGGCTCTAATAGTGCTACAACACCCTCTGAAATAGGCTCATTAGTTTTTACCGCAGAGTGAGCAATAGATGCAGAACCAATACCTGCTTCATTTGAAAAGGCTGCTCGTTGGAAACCAACAATCAAAACACCTACAAAACCGCCATACATTGCCTCTGCGCTGAAAGCTCCGCTAAAGATTTGACCAAATGCAGCCGGGATATCAGCAATATGGTAACCCAGTACAATCAATGCACCTAAGATGTAAATCCCCACCATAAATGGTACTATTTTGTCTGTCACTTTTGCAATAGACTTGATACCACCAATAATGATTGTAGCAACAATACCTGCCATAATTACACCAAATAACCAACCTTTATCGGCCATGAAACTGGCTTCTCCTCCGGTTACTTCAATAAATTGCTGGGTCGCTTGGTTGATCTGAACCATATTTCCGCCACCAAATGAACCACCAATACAGGCGATTGCAAATAGTGTCCCTAAGATTTTACCCAAAGTCCCATAACCTTTTTCTTTAAGGCCTTTATCCAAATAGTACATCGGACCACCAGATACGCTACCATCGTCATTTACATTACGATACATAACCCCCAGTGAACATTCTACAAATTTGGAAGACATACCAAAAATACCGGCAACAATCATCCAGAATGTTGCACCCGGACCACCTAGGGAAACCGCAATCGCAACACCTGCAATATTACCTACCCCTACTGTACCAGAAAGCGCTGCAGTAAGTGCCTGAAAGTGTGATACCTCCCCACTGTCATCGGGGTCATCATATTTACCACGAACAACGTCAATTGCATGTTTGAATGCTGTAATATTGACAAAACCCATATAAACGGTAAAGAAAATGGCTCCGAAAATCAACCAAATCAAAACGAAAGGGATACTAAAACCCCCAAGTGAAACTTGGTAAAAGACATAATAACTTATGAATTCAGTAACAGGCTCAAAAACGCTATTGATTGCTTCGTCTATACTGCCGCCGGATGATTCCTGAGAAAACAGAAACAAAGGAGTGAGGCTTAAGCTCAAGAATAGTGAGAATAACTTTTTCATCATACGTTTTATGTTAGTAATAGTAGTATCTCAGCTCAGGCAAAAAAAAGACCTGTCTTAGACAGGAAGTCGCTATCAATGTAAAATAAACTTGGTATGAGGAATGGCACAACACAGCTTGAAAAAAGGAAAGTTTAAATATATAAGATATATGCGCTTTCCGATTTGTAACTCAATAACCGCTGTCAGATCATTCCACCCTATTATTGCTTGTTAAAGTATTTGGGATTGCCTGAGCCTAGTGCTCAAATTTTAGTCCGTTAAGGTATCCTATTATTTTTATTTATTCAAAATAAAGCGGATTAAAATTGGTCATTGGTAGTTGGCAGAGAAAAATAGTTTTTACTGCTT
>JALEHC010000638.1 GCA_022763215.1 Saprospiraceae bacterium | reverse complement strand
TCGCCTTCTCCTTGTGGCTGCTCGATCCGTTTAATCGAGTAGCAGGCGTCTATCAACAAGATCCTGATTATTATTTTATGCCCATTTTTTATTCGCTAAGTTTTGGGCCTTTGCTATACGCCTACGTGGGCCAGCTTACGCAAATGAAAACCCAGTATCGCTGGTACGATGGGCTGCACTTGCTTCCGGTTTTGTTTCAAGCAGGGCTTTATTTGTTTTTACATTTTAGCTCGTATGAATTGCAGCGTTGGTTTTGGTTTGAGGTGCATCGGCTCTACACTTACCCCTTGGAGTTCTATCTGAGTCTCTTATCTTTATTTGGGTACACCCTGGCCTCCTTGCGCTTGCTTCGGCAGTATCAGACTTGGTTGAAAGACCATTTTTCGGAGCTGTCGCGCCTTCGGTTGAGCTGGTTACAGCTCGTATTATGGCTCATGGCTTTGTTGTGTTTGCTCTGGATGGTCGACCTTTTTCTCCGCCTGGCTTGGAATGTTTATCCAGACCAAAGTTTCGCAGAAGTGATGATGGGCGTTATTGTTCTTTTCCTCGCAGCAGGCAGCTTGCGCCAAATGGGCCTCCGGGAAGTAGCGGAAGCCAAGCAAACGATGGCACCACCTACAGAGCGAGCACCAGAATTGGACGCTCGCCTTACGGCAAATATCAAGCGCGTCATGGAAGAGGAACAACTCTACTTACAAGCTCAACTCACTTTAAAGGATTTCGCGAAAGCGATGAAGACCCCTCCACGTACCGTGTCCGAACACCTCAATCACGGTTTGCAGCAAAGTTTTATCGACTTTGTCAATACCTATCGAGTTGCCGCATTTCAGCGAAAGCTGGAAGAAGGAAATTCTCATCTTACCTTACTCGGTCTAGCCCTCGAATCGGGCTTCAATTCCAAATCCACTTTCAACCGGGTTTTTAAAAAACATACCGGACAAAGCCCACAAGAATACGCCAAAAAGGTGCAAACACGCATTGATACGCCCCAAAACACGTTTTGAAGCGCGTGAAATGGTGAAGTATGGCAATTTGCAGCCATTCTTTCATCAAAAAATGATTCATGAAATTTCAACTTATTTGTTGCGCTTTTTTGCTGTTTTCTAATTTTCCATTTGCACAAACGACCTCCTCAGATATAGAGGCCATCGTGCAAGATCATGTGCAAAATCGCCGTTTTTCAGGCACCGTTTTGGTAGCTGAGCAAGGCAAGCTCATCTATCAAAAGTCTTTTGGTCAGGCCGGAGCAGCTTCCCAGACCAAACTGGAAAATGACTTTCATTATCATATTGCTTCGGTCACCAAGATGTTTACAGCGATCCTGGTTTTACAATTGGCAGAAGAAAACAAACTGAGTCTGGACACACCCATTCAGACATACCTTCCCGATCTAGAAATCCCCAATGGTAACAAAATCACTATTCGTCATTTATTGCTGCATACTTCTGGTTTGCCTTTCGGCAAACGCAAATCATACGCTCAGGCGTACAGCCCTCGTGAGTGGATCGAGCAAGCGCTCAAAAACCGCTCAAAAGCCAAGATCAACACTTTTAATTACAATGATGTAGACTATGCTTTACTGGGGCTGGCGACAGAAGCAGTCACCCAAAAAACTTGGTACGAGCTTATTCAGCAACGCATTCTCACCCCCTTGAAAATGGAAAATACCGGCTTTTTAGCCAAAGACCAATATCCGGATCGCTTTGCCTATACGTTTACCTACAAAAAGAATAAACCCGAAGCAGACCCGGCCTTTTATATCGAAAATATGTATGCCGCAGCCTGCATGTACGCGACCGCAGCAGATTTACTAAAACTCGATCAGGCTTTGTACCACCATCAATTGTTAAGCAAAGCCTCTTTGAAAGAAATGTCGAAATCTTATCCAGAATACAATTACGTCGGGACCGGCGTATGGAATTATCAATACCCTTTTGTGAAAAGTAATCCAACCATTATGGAAAGAAGAGGAGGTGTCATGGGGGCCAATGTAGTACTTGTCAGAATGACGGATGATAACAAAACCATTATCATTCTGAGCAACAATGACCAATTCAATCCCGATTCATTCGGTGATGAAAATAATTTACGAGAAGCCTTAATGCGATTGATGGGTAGTTACTAAATACGATATTTCGTCTTCTCGCAAATCTGATTGTATTCCATAATGATTTTGTTGAGATCATCGAATTTATAGCCCTCGTCTCCGAGCTTTTCTGCCAATTTGGGGGCTTTTTTTCGGATGAGCTTGCGAAGACGTCGTTTGTAGTTCCATTTACGCAAGCGTTTGAGTCGGCCTCCGGGCCGCTCAATATAAAACTCATCGACTTCAAATTTTTCGGCTTCCAGCCTACCTCTGCCCAATACATAACGGGTACGAAATTCTGGCGAACGGTAGAGGTTGAGAGTATCGCCCTTGTATAAGATTCGGAGGAAAATCCAGCCCGTCTTGGTACGCTTACTTTCGTAGACTAGGTATTCGTTGTTTTTACGGAAGACAAAAGCTTTGATTAGTTCTGGCTGAATATAATACGCAGACCCAAAGTCATTAATAAAAACAACTTGGGACGAATAACCCGTATATACCATTTCTGTAAAATAACCGGTAAGTCGACGTCCGTTTTTAGTGATAATGTAGCCGTGAAAAACATCTGCAAAGCAGGAAATCGTCATCAAAAACACGGCGGCTAAAGTGAGGTAAAGTTTCTTCATCTATACTCGAATTTCGTCAAAACTGCGTATTCGCCATAACCTGAGATGTATCTTCATACTATAAGACAATCAAAACAGCATTTTGCTCATTTCCTAAGCAGAAAAATAAAAAGAGGCATCGCTACTATATTGTCCCATATAATTTAACAAAATTCTTGCACAGTAAAAAGCGAATGTGGCCACAATATTCAATCAATGGTCGGCTATTAGCGTTTGTGAATCCATTTTCCTGCGTTTCCACCAATTAGCCAGGCTAAAGGAGGCAATCAAATGCCATACACTCCACCAGGCGGCAATCATTGCCATACCGCCAATACCATCAAAATGATTAAAAATGATGATAAGCCCAAGTCCCGAATTTTGTATGCCGGTTTCAATAGAAATGGCGCGTGCATCAGCATTCGAGAGTTTGTTGAGTTTGGCAAAACCATAACCGGTTAGCAGTGCAAGCGTATTGTGAACCAATACAATGAAGAATACCAAATGTACATAGTTGATGATGTTATCAAAATTGGAATAAATGGCCGCTACCACAAAGGCCAGGAAAATTACCATTGACAACGATTTAACCGGACGGTGGATCATCTTCGCAAATTTGGGAAATCGCGTATTAAGTAGCATTCCTAATATCAGCGGAATAACAATCAATTGTACAATCGTCATCATCATATCACCTATATTAAGCTGAATTTCATAAGTGGTACCTCCAAAATTGGGCAACAAATAAGCCAAATAGGTGAAATAAAGTGGCGTCAAACCAACTGCAGCTAAGGTCGAGATAGAAGTCAGCAGTATCGATAAGGCCGTATTCCCGCCCGCCAAATGCACCGCATAATTCGAAACATTTCCACCCGGACAACTGGCAATGAGTATCATACCGAGAGAAACCGTGCCCGGAGGCTGGAAAATATAAACCAACGCAACAGTAAGAATCGGTAAGAGGACGAGCTGCGAGCATAGCCCGACAAAAGAAGCTTTAGGTTGTTGAATGATCGTTTTGAAATGCTTGATTTTTAAATCAAGCGCTACTCCAAACATCAAAAATCCAAGACAAATGTTGAGAATGAATAACTGTTCAGGGTTAAAGTTGACTCTTATCTGATCAATGGCCTCCATATTATTCCGGTATTAACGTGACAATGACAACCAAGATAGTTATTCTGTTTTTGTTTTCTAATTTTCCGGATTTACAATTCGGTTGCCTATTACAATTTGAAAATACTTGCTTTGGCTTTCGCCAAATTAGCTTCATTGGTAAGAATATGTGCTTTCAGGACTGTTTTTAGGGCTCATTTTATGATCTGAGGCGTCTCATCTTACCTTTTCTGCGACTTTAGCAGAAAAAACAATATGATGTCTTTCAAAGAAATTACCTACTTTATCGTTCTATTTTGTTTTTGTGTATTGCCTTTGCGGCAAATGAATGCGCAGTCACGTATTATCTCATCCGAACAACTACAAGAGGATGTGGAGGTGCTCGAAAAATGTATCAAGGCATTTCATCCGGGCCTATACCGTTATCAATCAGCAGCCGAACTGGATGCACAGTTGCAATTGCTACAACAACAGTTTTCGACTGACCAAACAGAGGGGGAAGTGCTCAAGGCATTAGCCAAATTCACGGAGCGGATCAAATGTGGCCATACTTACCTCAATCCCTGGAATATGAAAAAGGAGATCCGAGAACGACTCATGAATCAGCAACATTATCTGCCACTCGGGTTCAAAATTATTGACAAACAAATGGTCATCACACACAATGTTAGCGAATCAACCGAACTAAGCCGCGGAACCATCATAACCGCTATCAATCAAATACCGGTAGCTACTATTCTGGATAGCTTGATACAAGTCACCAAAGCTGATGGGCAGTCGACCACCGCACATCGACTCAATTCACTGGAAGTTCAAGCATTTGGAATGAGAGATCATACCGTTTTTGATTTGTATTTTCCACTTTTCTTTCCCATCCAAAATCAGGGTTTCGATCTCACCTATTTACAAGAAGGAAAAACAAAGACCACTCGCATTTCGGCCCTGAGCCGGTCAGAAAGACTCCAAAAAATAGAAGCCAAATACGGAAAAACACCTCAAAAAGCAGAAAAATGGGATGTGCAAGTCCGAAAAGATGGCTTGGCCATCCTGACTTTATCTGATTTTGCAATCTGGAGCTGGGACATGGATTACAAAAAATGGTTAGCGGATGCCTTTAGGCAAATCCAACAGCAGGGTGCCAGCGCACTAGCAGTCGATATTCGTGGCAATGGCGGTGGACTGTCCGAAATTGCAGATAATCTGCTGAGCTATCTCGTCAAACAACCACTTCAAATTACCTCAGATTTTGATCAATTAATCGCTACTTACCAACCAGATACCAGCTTACTAAAATACATTCAAACCTATGAAGCAGAATTAAAGAAGGGCGTTCCGGAATCTTATGTCACCAAAGTTGATGAACGGTTGTATCGCCTCAACCAAACTACAACTTCCAGAACCATCGTACCGAAAGAAGATGCCTTTCATGGCCCCGTTTTCTTCTTGGCAGACGCCTCCAATTCCTCTGCTACTTTTCAATTGCTAAATACCGTCCAACAAAACAAGATTGCTAAAATTGTTGGCCAGGCTGGCGGTGGTAACCGTCAAGGCATCAGTGGTGGTTCCTATTTCTTTTTATACTTGCCACATTCAGGTATGGAAATCGACATTCCACTTCTCTATTATAAGCCCAAAACACAACAAGCAGATGCT
>JALEHC010000637.1 GCA_022763215.1 Saprospiraceae bacterium | reverse complement strand
GCGTTCTTCATCAAACTGCACCAGATCGACGCCTCGTTCAGACCCTACCCATAAATTCTGATCTTCATCGAGTTGCAACAAATATACATTATTGGAGGTAAGACCATCGAAAGCAAGTACTTCGATAGAGTCGGAATAAATATCCACACGGGCAATACCGGCATCTGCCATGCCGACCCAAAGATATCCAAAAGCATCCTCCGTTATGGAACGCACATAAACAGAGGGGAGTGCATTTTTGAGCGTGTGCACGACCTTGCCATTTTGCAGACATGCAAGTCCGTCAGACCGCAGGCCAATCCACAATCGGTTGAGGCTATCCACTTCCAGATCATTAATATTTTGGCCCGGCAAACCGTCCCGCTTGCGGTACACTTGTAGCTCAAATTCATACAAACTACTATCTTTTGGGACCAATTCAGTCAATCCACCGCTTGCACTTCCAACCCATGTATGACCGTCTTGATCTTGAGTAATGGTCCGAATCCAGTTGCCGGCCAGGCCGTCTCGGGTTTGAAAAAAGCGAAACCCACTGCTGTCCTTCAATGCCAAACCGCTACCTTCCGTACCAATCCACATGCGGTTTTCGCGGTCGCGAAACATCGCTTTCACCTTGACATCCAAGAAGCCATTTTCTGCATTTACAGGAACCATGGCCGTATCTGTCAAGATCGTAAATCCTTCATCATACGACGACACCCACAATTGCCCGGCAGAGTCGGCAGCTACGCTGTAGATATAGTCCTCAGGCAAGCCATTGCTTTCATCATAATGCTCAAAAAGTTGGCCTGCATACTTACTGACGCCACCACCGGAGGTGCCAATCCAGATATTTCGCCAATTATCTTCAATGATGGTACGAACATCGTTTTTTGCCAGTCCATCGCTTTCGCTCAAATAGGTAAAGCTACTGTCGGCCGTATTGAAGAGGGCGAGGCCATTATCTTGGGTCCCTGCCCAAATTCTTTTTTTTCGGTCGAGGTATAAGGTCTGTACTAATCTACTTCCGATTTCTGGTCGATAGTTTGTTATGCGCTGTCTGCTGGAATCCATTACCACTACTCCGGTACCAAATAATGCCATCCATAGCTCACCATTGGGTGTTTCCACAAAACCCATAACTTCTGGATTGTAAAACCCATTTTTGCGTTTGAGTAATCTTGTTTTTCCCTTTTTTAGCTCTATCGGCCCCTGATTAGTTGCCAACCAAAGGCTGCTGTCCTGGGCATAATATAGAGCGCGAACAGTATAGTCTTTCAATCTTGGCAATTGCTTTGGAGGCAAGGTATCGTACTTCATCCAAAGCCCTTTATTTGTTCCGATGAACAAGGTGTCGCTGACTTGCGTCAAATCCAACACAGATATGCCTTTGAGTGTGTTACTTTTCAACTTTCGATTGTCATAACAGCTAAGACCATCTGAGCAACCAATCCAGATGCGGCCGGTTTGGTCTTCCAAAATTGTATTGACATAATTACTGGCGAGGCCATCTCTTTGGGTGAACTGTTCAAATCGAATACCATCAAACCGGCTGAGGCCTCCGCCTCTTGTTCCCATCCAGATGTACCCGTGTTGATCTTGGCAGAGTGCATATACTTGCGACTGCGCCAGTCCTGCCCCAACAGAATAGTTTTGAAAATCAAACTGTTGAGCAAAAAGGCAAGGGCTAAACAATAGAAAGATGGCAAAGTAAAAAGTCCGATTCATGAAAAATTTGATCAGGTTGTCGGAGTATTGAAAATTGAAATAATGCGACCGATAAAATAGCAAAAAAGCAGAAGGATTTTTCAATTAAATGTTAAACACCACCAATTTTTTGTTAAACAGATAACCAAGTCTTTTTTCTAATCAGAAAATATTGTATTTTGTAACTGCTTGCAATCGAAAAATTAATATCAGACATTAGCATTCCAGTTAGTGTTTTCATTCACACTTGTCTTATTGCTGTTTTCATTTCTCTCTTCAATTGGCGTATACGATTAATTAATTAGCCGTTAGTCGTGTGTTAGATATTGATGGATGTTTTACTTTTACTCCTGATTCTCGGGAAAAGGTATAGGCATATAGCATTTTAGCCATCAAATCTGATTATTAATCCGCTACAAAGGGTAACATATAATCGAAATGCGGAATAAATACTTGGGAAGCAGAAATTGTAGGCAGCCTGTATGATGAAAATAAACTGTTTTTCATCCTAGGTAGTTTGTAATTCATCTTCCTAAATATTAATTTCCGTATCGAATCAAAAAAAATAATTAAAGCATTCGAATACTGAAAATTAAAACTAAAAAATTATGTCAAAGTATACCATTCTCGGAATTTTACTAGCCGTTGGTACCTCCTTATTTTGTATGCGTCTCATACAACCAAATTGGTTTTTTGCCATTTTTGGCGGTGGCCCAACAGCAACTGTAAACACCTCTTATAAGCTACCACCATCAACGCCCTCAGCGCCTTTCAAGGTCAACACTCCTGTTAAAAGCAATGGTGAAAAAATTCAACTAGCACTCATACTCGATACCAGTAATAGCATGGATGGTCTGCTGGAACAAGCCAAATCACAACTCTGGAAACTGGTAAACGAAATGGCTAGCCTAACTAAAAACGGCCAAACACCAGATATTGAAATTGCACTCTATCAATATGGCAATGATGAATTATCTATCCGGAAGGGGTATGTTGAACAAATCAGTAAATTTACTACTGATTTTGACCTGATATCAGAAAAGCTCTTCTCATTAAGTACGATGGGTGGAAGTGAATACTCCGGCCAAGCGATTAAATACTCGTTGACAGACTTAAGGTGGACAAATAACCCGAATGATTTGAAGCTTGTATTTATAGCAGGGAATGAACCGTTTAATCAGGGGCCAATAAGTTATCAAACGGCCTGCGCAGCAGCTATTCAACACAACATCATCATTAACACTATTCATTGCGGAGATTATAACCAAGGGATTAAAGCTTATTGGAAAGATGGTGCGATCAAAGGGGGTGGAGAATATATGAATATTGACCATAATGACGAGGTTGTACATATAGCGACCCCTTACGATGATGATATCGTAAAGCTGAATGATCAACTCAATGAAACCTATGTACATTATGGTACTCGAGGAAAAGAGCGAGCAGAAGGAATGATTCAGCAAGACCAAAATGCGATGACCTACAGCAAAGCAAATATGCGGTCAAGAGCAATGGTAAAATCAAAATCTGTTTACAAAAACAGTTCCTGGGATTTAGTTGATCTTTCTGAAGATGATCCGAGTCTCATCGAAGATGTGGAAATAGAAGAATTACCTGATGTAATGCAATCCATGGACGCTTCGGAAAAAGCGGCATTTCTTAAAAAGAAAAAGAAAGAACGCGAAGTGATTCAGAAACAACTCAGAGAGTATG
Organism: Saprospiraceae bacterium; assembly: GCA_022763215.1. Taxonomy (GTDB): domain Bacteria; phylum Bacteroidota; class Bacteroidia; order Chitinophagales; family Saprospiraceae; genus JALEHC01. Next base: position 842 of record JALEHC010000637.1, on the reverse strand, counting down.
AAAGAAAAGTCAAAGAATACATTCAGAAAGAAAAAATAAAAAATGCCAGCAAGCAAACATTGGATAATATTATGCTCAATGTTTTGCGTAAGCAGGCTAAGCAGAAGGATTTTACCAATTCGTAAATTGCGAATATCTGCCATAGCAGGAATGTCAATTTTGCATTCTTGCTATGGCAGTCTTTTTCTGAAATGGGAAGCAAGTGCCACTCTCCGTCATAAAACCTTGACTTATGCAAAAGCCAATATAACGCCTATGATACTGCCCCAAACCAGTAAAGCAAAGAGCAGGCTAATAACGGCCACCCACTTATTTTTATATTCAGCCGGATGAATCATTGCTCTTGCAAAACCTATTAAGCCAAATAAAGCTCCAATTACTCCAGTTAAAATGAAAAATGAGGTAGGGTAAGCAAAAACCAACATAACACTGAATAGCATCAGCATCAATCCAACTAAAGACCAACTTTCTGTTTTTCTCAAAGCCGGGTCAGGCATCATGCTTTTATCATAAACGATGTTGCCCTTTAAATCCATAACATAGTCAATCTTCTCTTTTTTCACCCATTTTCTTTGTGTCGGATAGGCACAGTCCGTATAATAAATACTGAGCGATTTGATTTTAATATCTCTGGCAAAAAGCAAAGAGCCATCTTTTAATTGAATGGTGTAACAAATCGTATCGTCAACCGCTTCTATTTGAGATAATGCCTGGTTCAATGCTCGCTTTTGAGCTTTTTTGATGTGCTTTCGGGCAACCCACCACCCTAGTTTTTCTTTCCAGCCCCAATCTACTTGAAACGTTTGTTCCATCTCTTTAGCAGAATATTCGAAGATGGATTT
>JALEHC010000636.1 GCA_022763215.1 Saprospiraceae bacterium | reverse complement strand
CTGTTTATGCCATCGGTAATCCATTCGGTTTAGACCAAACACTGACTACAGGTATAGTGAGTGCGCTGGGGCGCGAAATCGAATCTGTATCTGGTGCCCCCATACGTGATGTAATACAAACCGATGCAGCTATTAACCCAGGTAATTCAGGAGGGCCCTTGCTAGATTCTTCGGGTCGCCTAATCGGCGTTAATACAGCTATTTATAGCCCATCCGGTGCAAGTGCTGGGATTGGGTTTTCTATACCTGTAGATGCGGTGAGTTGGGTTATTCCAGAATTGATTGCGTATGGCAAAATTAAAAGACCAAGTCTGGGAGTTGAATTAGCACGCCCACAAATTATGGAACGACTAGGCATTGAAGGTGCTTTAATCATTGATGTTATTCGCAATAGTGCGGCAGACAGAGCTGGTTTGCGCCCGACCATGCGCAACAAGTTTGGCGGCATCGAACTTGGTGATATTATCGTAGGTATCAATGGTGATGAAATCAAGAGCAATAGTGAAATTTTGCTGGCCCTTGAAAAATATCAACCTGGTGATGAAGTGAGCTTGAAAGTTTTGCGTGAAAAACAGGAAATTGAAGTTCCGTTAAAATTGGATCAGAGTAGATAGTATTATATTTAGAATTTCATGTTGAGGAGATTTTTTTTAAAAGTTTTTTTAGATTAATAAAAATCTTTACCTTTGTAAAATGTCGGGCAAAATGACTTTATAGAAGAGTTTTTAGCTTGTCATGGAAAAAAATGATTATTCAGATCTTGTAAGTCTTTAATAGCAAGGATTTGAATTCAAAAATATGAATATGGGTTTTAGGTGTTTTTCTGGGGGGAGCGCAATGCTCCCCTTTTTTATTGTTCTTTTTTGAAGTTCTTCCCTTTTTTTTGGTTTCTATTTTACTTATATTTGTATGGAGCACTTCAATATTCCGATCCATTGTGTCAATTTCACGCACAGTACACAGCGTTACACCGTCGTTCTAACCAAAAGCGAGCCTTTAAAAGAATAAAAACACACACAAGCAGTTTGACAGAATAAGTACAGTTTTGATCTGTCATTCGTATAGAAAGGCTATTTATTTTTTATTATAAACCGATTTAAGTATGAGCAATTTTGAAAAATTGTTGGAGCAGAAGTCTATTCAGCTCCTCAATGACAAGCAGCTCGTCTCTCTGAAGGGCGGTGGAGATCCTCCACCATGGGTAGATCCGGAAGACGACGACGATGATGATGATTGCTAATTAATCATCACACGCTGCCATCTATGCATTTGCTGGATGGCAGTTGTGTTCATACTATAAATATTTAGAGAGATAAAATTTTACGGTATTAACCCAATATTAATAACGACTATCAGCTATGTTGCTGATAATACACCAAAAACTATGGATCTACTCCGGTAAATCCTTGAGAAGGTACAAGGCAAAAACATGAAACACTTTGCAAGAACACTAACTATCCTTGCCATTTTTTATGGCATAGGCAGCAGCTTCAGTACTCTACGGGCTATGCATTTTATAGGCCCCACAGATTCACTTCTACAACATTATACCGAAGGTAAAAAGCTGTACAAGAATAAGGACTATGTAGCCTCCATCTCCCCTTTCCAAAAAGCATTGGATATCGCAGTGCAACTTGAGGATTTTAATTATCAGTATAAGATAAGACGAAAGTTGTCTTCGGCTTTTCGAGCTAGCCAAAATATGACCGAAGCAATTAACAACCTGCAAGGCATACTGAAATTGCCGCAGGACGTTTTGACAGAAAAAAAATTATCTTCTGTTCATGCGGATCTAGCCGACAGCTATTCCAGAATAACGCTATATGAAAAAGCTTTTGAGCATGGTCACAAAGCATTGATCTTATCCGAAAAACTGGGAAACAAGAAAAATATTCTGAAAAGCACCTACATCCTTGGGTATTTGCACTATTACCAAAAAGAATATGCTCAGGCACTAGAGTACTATTTGAAAGTACTAAAACTAAATCCAGAATCTGATGCAGTTCATATCAGGTCCCTCATTTCTATTGCCAGCTGTTATGAAGAACTAGAGCAATTTGAGACGGCAACTTACTACAACGAATTGGCCATTGACAAAATAAATGCTCATCAAGGAATTGGCGAAGGTTATGCCCTACAAAACATGGGAACCACTCAACTTAAACAGCAAAATTATGCCCTCGCTCAACAATACCTCGAACAGGCATTGGTCTCATTTGAAGAAGCAAATAATATACATGGAAAGATAACCGTCTACAAATTTCTGGCAAAAGTCCATCTGAAAACGGGTGCCCCTCAAACCGCTATTCGGATGCTAAACGAGGCGATCCGTATTTGCCGAAAGGCAGATGACAAAGAACAACTTGCTGAAACCCTCTTACTTTTGGCAGAGGCACAAGAAAAAACAGGCAATCTTAAAGCTTCGCTCAAGTTGATGCAAGAATATACTGCACTTTCTGATTCTTTGTTCAATAAAGAACAAATTGAGCAAATTTCCATGATGAAGTTTAGTGCAGAGGTAGAACGTAAAAATCAAGAAATTGACCTGCTCAATAAACAAATGCAAATTGCTCAGATGGATAAAGAGCTAGCTGATACCTACGCAATTATTTATCTGGTTTCCTGTGCTGTACTAACGCTCTTTCTAGCTTGGTTTTTTCATTCTTACTTTTCCAAAAAACGGCTCCATGATGAGCTACTCAAAAAGAATGATTTTATCTACCAACAAAACAAAGAACTGGAAAGCCTGAACGAGGAATTGAAACAGTTTACTTTTGTGGCTTCGCACGACCTAAAATCACCTATGCGCAGTATTAAATCATATTCTACCTTGCTTCGAAAGAAGCATGAAGCAGAATTGTCTGACCGCGCTAAAAAATATCTGGAAAATATTGAAAAGTCGGTTAGCAGAATGAACCATATGCTAGACGAAACGCTATTGCTAAGTAATCGCAGACCACAGGCACAGATTGCACCTTCTGCTATTGATATTCACGAGGTACTGGAAGACTGTAAATCAAACTTGCACAATGAAATCCAGGAAAACAAGGCCTGGATAGATGTGCCACACACTGGGTTTCCATTAATTATGGGACATAAATCCCAGCTTATTCAGGTATTTCAAAACCTGATCGGCAATGCCATCAAGTTTAGAAGTGATGAAAGACCCGTCGTTCAAATCAGAGGCAAATTCACGGCCAATATGTACGAATTTTCGATAACAGATAATGGAATAGGCATCCCGAAAAATCAACAAGAGAAAGTATTTCAGATGTTTGAGCGTGGTGAAAATGCCGATCATAAAGAAGGGACGGGAATTGGTTTGGCGACTTGTAAAAAAATTATTGAGAAAGCTGGCGGAACCATTGGCCTGAAGTCCGATAATGCTGGCACTACTTTTTATTTCACGTTGCCGCTTTTTGAAATGGCAGCTATCTCGGCTCAATCCGCAAGCTAATAGTCGATTTTATAGAGTTCCAATTCATCTTTTTTCGGCCCTGGTTTTGTCCAGCCGATCAAGGTTGTTTGGCCATCGTGTGCCATGCGTGGAAAACCACTGCTTCGATCCGGAGCAATGGTGCCAATGCTATGCTTTTCAATTAATTGACCCAGCCAGTCATATCGAGCTAAGAGTACTTTGGTATCCCCCTTTTCGATTCCTATCCAGCTAATCCACACTTCATCCTGTACGATTTTAAGATCAACTCGCCCGATTGGCTTCATTTGGTCTACGATGATGCTTTCGCTAAATGTATCACCGGCATCATTCGAATAAGCCCACTTCACTTTGGCATCTCCTTCTGGAGCCGTAAACCAAACGACTGCCACCTTATCTTCAGCAGCATCAACAGCAGGGCCATTAACTGGGCAACCCGCTATTTGCCAATTGTCGTTGCTCAGGGAGCGGGGTTTACTCCAAGTACCATCTTGCAGGCGAACGTATGAAATGTCTCTTATTTCTTCAGGACGATGATCGCGATAAACGACGATAGCTCCACCCGGTATTTCGACTGCATCCGTCTGACAGCAAGTACAAATATCACCATCTAGTTCCTGATTATCAGCGACATGCCCAAGTTGATCGATGGTTGCAAAACGTAGGCTAGTCGTCTGCTCTTCAGGATTTTTGCGAACGTAATTTCGTCCGTCCAGCCACACCATACCCGTTTTTTGTGGGTTGTATTCAAAAAAGCTCAAAAACCCGTGTTCTGTATCAGTTTCATCTTTGTGAGGAATGATTCCATTGATCCAGGAATTCCCTTCATCCCATGAAACCGAAAGAGAAATATCGTAAGCGTAGGTATCTGGATTACTTTTGGTGAGTATGTAAGTAGCAAGACTCCCGTTTGAATGCCGGAACACCCCTGGAAAATCAGCCCAATTGACAAACCAATCTTTCCCTGTACGGAGCGTTTTTACATCCCACCAAGTACTGTCAGCCCAATAAGCAAACTGAAGGGCAGAACTATCTTGGTTTTCCCACATCCAAGTCATCCAGATGCGATTTTGGGTATCTTCTTGTAAATATGGAAAGAATACATTATTGGATAAAGGGGCATTTATTTTTTCAAGCCTGAACTCCCGCACCTCTTCCGGTTCTGCACATTGCCACAATCCTAGGCCAATAAACACTAAAAACAGGCCATTCACCCCCTTCCGAAAACCACTCAAACAGAATATAATTCTGAAAAAATAAATTAACATACCGTTTTCAAAATTTTAATTTACCTTCGCGAACTTTTTTAATTCAGCTAATGTATTTAGGTATTTAAACAAAAGGCAAAGATAAGCAGGCAGAAAAAATAATGCTATAAAAATTACTTCCTGCTAACTGAGTCGTAACGAACTAATTATTCACCAAAAAAAACAATCGAACATGCTAGATCTTTTCGTTGCAACTTTGGCGGCTTTGTTTTCGGTCGTCAACCCATTTGGAGCCGTACCGGTATTCCTGGCAATGACACCTCACTACACAGTTGCGGAGCGTAACAAAACAGCTTTTCAGACCAGCCTATATTTTGTGCTCATTTTGTTGAGCTTTTTCCTCGCTGGTACTGCCATCCTCAGCTTTTTTGGCATTAGTATCAATGCCATGCGTATTGCCGGGGGTATGATCATCCTGAGCTCCGGCTTTGCCCTTTTGAGCGGAAAATTTGCGGAAAGCCGCGCCATCAACCAGAAAGTAAAAGAAGAAGCTTTGCAAAAAGAAGATATCTCCTTCTCCCCTATGGCGATGCCAATGCTTTCAGGCCCAGGCTCCATCTCCCTACTCATCGGTTTGTTTGCAGAACATCCCGACTGGGAAAGCAGAGGAATGATCGGTTTCGTAGTGATTGCCCTTGGAGCAATTGTATACGCCATCCTCCGGTCTTCGCCTTATCTCTTTAAACTACTGGGGGTATCAGGAATCAAAGCTATGTCCAGAATTATGGGGTTCCTGGTAATGGCCATTGGTGTACAATATGTCATTAGCGGAATTGTCAATCTGGTCAAGGTATTAGCCTAGATTACCGGGTACATAATTTGAAGGGAATTTCCGGCAGGAAACGATGATTTCCTGCCGGAAAAAATTATCGCATCAGAAGGACATCGCCTTCCAAAAACGCAATCCAGCCATCAATATACTCATATTCAACAAAATATACATACACAGCTGAATTCATTTCCTGACCATTAAAGTTACCATCCCAACCATAAGTCGGATCATTTGGCTGAAATTCTTCTTTTCCGAAGACCTGGTTTCCCCAACGGTCAAATATTTTGAAGCTTTTTATTATTCTGATATCGCTGCCTCCATAAATCATAAAGACATCATTACTTCCATCATCATTGGGCGAAAATGCCGTTGGTACAAATAAAGAACGAGGCTTACTTACAAAGACAACAATACTGTCTCTGGCAATACATCCATTTTCATCCATCACCATTACCTGATAGTAGGCTTCTTCCTTCGGTTGTACCACCTGAACCGGATCATTGATGTCTTCAAATGCATTCGCTGGTGACCAAATCAGGGTATCATAAGGCTCATTTACGATGGCCTCCAACTGTGTACTATCACCTAGTTGAATAGTAACATCGACGCCCAGATCAACAACAATTTCTTCGGGTGCATCGACCAATACCTCCTCTATCCATTCGCAGCCATTTGCATCCAATACACTTAATTGGTAAGTACCTGCTGGTAAATTCAACCATTCTGTCTGAGATCCGAAAACCGCTCCATCGAGCGCATACATAAATGGAAAAGTTCCTCCTTCCACTCCAAGCAATTCGATCGAACCATTGGTATCGCCAAAGCAATCCGGGGAGTTGACATTCAGGCTTACGCCTAAAATGGCTGCTTCGTTTTCAGCTACAGCTACTTCTGCCTCTTCTGTACATCCATTCCTGCTATTTGTGACTTGCAATACATACGTACCTGCGCTCCCCACTTCCGTGGAAATACTATCCACAGGGCCAGTAATTTCACCGCTTTGCGCAAACCATACATAATCAATTAGTGGTCCAGTAGAAGACCCCACTCCTGATAATTCGACAAAACGGGTATCACAATCTAGTTCATCCACCTCTTGAATTACCGCAATCGGAGCTATAGTATCGACCGGCACTTGTGCTGTTGCGGTATTGCTGCAACCATTTAGCAAATCGACGACTTCCAAAAGGTACATTCCACCAGATGTTGCTTCCAAAGATGGGAAGGTATCCGATATAATGATGGTTCCATCTGCTTGTGTCCACTGATAAGATAAAGTACCTGCGCCATTACTCGCCGTCCCGTCTAGCGTAACGGTTGTTTGATCACAATCAATGGTATCCGGTTCGGAGATAACTGCCGTTGGGATCGTGGTATTTTCATCAATCAAAACGTTGGTCGTGTCCATGCAACCATTAATCTCATCTGTCACTATGAGCTGATAAGTTCCTCCTTGATTGATTTGAATACTGGTATCCGCTACTGCATTTATAATGTTTCCATCAACTGTTGACCAACGAAATACCAAACTTCCACTGTCTGCTGGCATCGACAAGATTCCATCCAGTAAAAGTGTATCCGAGATACAATTAATCAATTGCCCCTGATCAGCAGTAATTTGAGCCGAAGGCGGGTTGATATTCTGCGTAATAATCAGACTATCTGCATTCGTACATTCATTTTCGGGATCAGTTATCGTCAAGTAGTAAACACCTGGTTCGGTAATAATGGCATTGATATTGTCTGGATTTTCAATGGGTTGCATTGCTGTGTTCACCCAATTAATGGTGGCATTACCACTTTCGGTGGAAAAAGTTCCCGATAATTCGATACTCTCGACCAAACAGGTTAATAATGAATCCGGGCCCGCTTCTACTTCAGGAAATCCTTCTTCTAAAGATACTCGCACCGTATCAAATGCCGTACAAAAATTGCTATCACTAAGCGCTGTAAGCGTATACAAACCTGGCTCATATACAAAAGGCTGCAAAATACTATCGTTTGATAACACTTGGTCTCCATCTGCTGACCATGAAATGCTCAAATCAGTATCAGCAATTCCATTTAATGACAAACTATCCTGCGTGCAAAGGAAGGTAATATCATTTCCAGCCTCCACTGCCGGAGGAAGGGTATCTTGTATGACTTCTACAATTTGAGTAGCTACACAAGCTGATGAATCATTGACCACTTCCAATTGCCAGCTACCAGCCTCCATCACGGATATTGTCAGACTGGTATCTGTACAATTGACTGCTTGCCCGTTTTCATCAAGCAAACACCACTCGTACGAATAGGAAAATCCTGGTTCAGCTTGAATATTCGTACTCAATTGCCCTATGGTATCTTGGCAATTAAGAACTAAATCCGGAATACTATCAAAAGTTGGCTCGTCAAATAAGGCATTAACAAATACACTATCAATTGCTATGCAACCATTTAACTGATTCTCAACTTCCAGAAAATACCAACCCGAATTTTCTACAATTGGATTCGCTGTGTTAGCCCCATTGATCGGAAAGTTATCTGCTGAGGTCCAGGTATAGTCAAAATTTAAACCAAGAGACGAGCCATCTCCTTGTAAAATGACCAAATTTTCCCCACAGCTAATGGCCTGTTCGGGGCCTGCTTCCGCTTGAGGCGGAGTCAGATCTTCGGTCACAAGTACAGTATCGGTATTGACACAAGCATTATTTACGTCTGTAATGCGAAGCACAAATGTATCAGCCTGAGCAACCAAGAGTGTCGGCTGATCATTTGGTTGAGGCGTATTTCCCGAAAGGGAAACCCACTCGTAAGTCAGTTCGCCACTGCTTGAGCTACTCCCTTGTAAGATGGCTTCTGGTGAATCACAATCCAGTGACTGATCGGGTCCTGCATTGACATTAGGCAAGGCGACATTTTCCACCACCGTTACCGAAAATTCAGTAATCTGGTTCAGCGTATCCGTTACCGAGAGCACATAGGTCCCCGCAGCATTTACAACAGGCTGTAAGGTATTTGCCCCCGAGCTGATATTCCCGTCAAGGGTATTCCATTCCAACTCGCAATCCACACAAGGCAAACAATAAGATGCCTGCAAAGTAGTGCTGTCCAATGCACAGGTCAGGGTATCCGGAGGCGCAATTTCCACGCAAGTGAGACAAGTTTGCTGACTGACCATAATGGTATCAACAGCCGAACAAGAATTGACCGTATCCATAACTGAAACGATATACATTCCAGCTTGATCAATGAGTACCGTAGGTTGGTCTTGCTGATCAATAACGCCCGGTCCTTGCCAACTAAAGACATAATTCGCACTGGGAGGATTGACTACCGACTGCAAGGCAAAGGTATCGGTATTACAAGGAATAACTCCACTACCAAATAGTATATTGAGATTAACAGCCAGATTAGTGACCACCATAACATCCTGACTTGCACAGCCATTGGTTGTATCGGTTACGGTCAGCAAATAAGAACCCGCAGAATAAACCGTATCTACTTGTTGCTGACTGATTTCGTCAAACAAAGATTGGGCCCAGGAATAAGTAATTTCTGGACCAACGGAAGACAGCGAGCCATCTATAATCGCAAATTCATTGACACAATTAATGGTATCATTGGGGCCAGCATTAGCTACAGGACTAATTGTATCGGTCGGCACGGTAATGATTAGTGTATCACTTTGATTGACTTCGAGATTAGTGGCAATTAATGTATAGTCGCCGCCGCATTGTACTTGTGGCGTTGCAGTGTTGGCACCATTCTGAATACAGCCCGGAGCAGGGCCAGTCCAATCGTAAGTGATCGGTCCAGTAGCTTCTGTGGCACTGGCATCTAGCACAATACTTGAAACCGCACAACTGATGGTATCAATAGCCGCCAGCACAATATTGGGTGCACAATCAAGAATGACTTCTGTCGTAGCGGTATCTGAACAACTCATATCCAGATTAGAAACGACGAGCTGATAAATCCCCAACTGATCAACCGTCAATGTATTTTGGGTGCCGGTAATGGGGTTGCCTTCATAAAACCATTGGTAAAATCCGAATGAAGAAGCCGAACCATCTAAGGTAGCTTCTCCTGTTTCACAGGAAATAGCCGTTTGTGCAACCAAATCCGCTATTGGCGCCAAGCTATCAAAAGCAACGACCACACTATCTAGACTTAGGCATCCATTTAGGGTGTTGGTTACTTCTATAAAATAAGTATCTGGGCAACTAACGGTAATGCCACTTTGATCTGGGGCCGTATCGATACAATCACCACTCCATTGAATTAGTAAGGGGTCGCCGGAGTTACCGATTGTAGCTTGTAAATCAACGCTACTGGTAGAGCAATCTATTTCCAGGTCATTACCTGCATTGACACCCGGCGGAATGACATTCTGCGTAACCGTCACAAAGGAAGTATCCGCACAGGCGCTCAGCATATCGGTCACAAAAAGGATGAAAACACCAGCGGTGTCTACTTGGGCAAAGTTGCTGTCAACGCCAGACAAAATGGTGCTTTCGTTACTCGTCCAGGCATACACAATATTAGGCCCGGTACTCGTCAGACCAGTTCCAAGATCGATGATACTATCTTGACAAGTTATGATTCCTCCTGCTCCTGCGTCTGCTACTGGTTGAAAAGTATAACTGTCTACCGTCACACTAGCCGAATCGACACAATTGCTGATGGTATCTGTAACTATTAATTGATAAACACCTGCCTGATTGACAGTTGGGTTCAGGCTATCTGCATTCATGATGATTCCAGGGCCGGTCCATTGATAAGTCACTCGATCATTTTCGGTTGTTCCGTTTGCATCAAGCTGTACTTCTTCGACTTCACAATTGAGCAATGCAGGAGGTGCGATATTCACAACTGGCGTTGTAAAATCTTCCATAACAATTATGCTATCTACTGTTGTACAAGCTGTTTCGGTATTGCTAACTTCGAGATAGTAAGTGCCCATACAATCAACCGTAATGTTGAAATCATTAGGATCAGTCAGTATGCATGGTCCGGTCCAATTATAAATAAATGCTGGCCCAGTGGAAGAACCATCTGCTGTTAGGATCACGCTTTCATTTGTACAATTTAGAGTTTGGGAAGGGCCGGCTTCCGCCAAAGGAGGAGTCGTATCTTGCTGGACCGTTATAACTTCTTGAGCTCGGCAAAGCGTAAACGTATCGATTATTTCAAGGGTATACCCCCCTGGTGCGTCGACCTCAATGAGGTAGTTGCTTGTATCATTTAGGATATTACCATTGGTCGTTGTCCAGGCCGCGATGACATTCTCTGCTATGGTACTATTGCTACCATCCAATGAAAGACTGGTGTTGTTACAATCCAGAATCCCATCGACTTGAATGATGGCTTGTGGATTGGTAATCGTATCGATTACGGTAACAGCGGCCGTGCTTTCGCAAAAATTACTAGGGTTAGTGATAGTCAGGGTATAAATTCCGGGGGCATCAATCTGAGGTCCGAGAGAACCTGCATTATCTGTTATATTTCCGCCATTAGTAGCTTGCCAATCGATGGTAAAACTACTTCCTGCATCCATCACCGTGGCATTGAGCATTTGTTGTTCTACCTCGCAATTCAGAAAGGCAGGTTCCTCTATCATAATTTGCGGCGATAAGGTATCGATGTCTACGGTTGTCACGGCTGTAGCCACACAGCCATTTTCATTATCGAGCACACTCAATTGATAATCTCCTGGGCAGTCAACTACAATTGCGATCGAATCTGGATTAGAAATAATACAGGGGCCGGTCCAGCTATAGCTAAATCCATCATTGGGAGAAGCACCTAATGCAGAGAGGGTGTCTTGTTGCATCCCGCAATTCAAAATCAATCCCATTTCTGGCATAGTAATAGGTGGAATCGTATCTGCGAAAATTTGTACAGAATCAATTTGTTGACAGCCGTTATTTGTATTATTTACCGTAAGGTAATACGTACCCGTACTATCGACTGTAGCTACCGGATCATTAAATCCGCTTACAATATTACCATCTAAGGTAGTCCAGCTGTAGCTAAATTCAGGGCCTGTAGATGTATTGGGTCCGCCGATATTCAGCATGGGCATGGCACAAGTCAGTGAATCCGCGCCTCCGGCATCTGCCTGTGGCAGACCTTGTTCCGCCATGAGTTCAATCGTATCTCTTGCCGTGCAGCTTACGCCTTGTAGTGTCTGTGTGATTTCCAAGATGTAAAAGCCTGCACTATCTGCCAGTATGCTCGGGCTTTCGCCCAAATTCGTTCCATCAAAATCAGTCCATTGGTAAGTGATTTCGCCGGAAGGCATAGAATTACTTCCATCTAATGTAACTTCAGGCATAGCACAAGTCAGAATCTCCGGACTTGTAAAAATCACCTCTGGACTAAGTATTTCGAGGGTCAAATTGATGATACTATCGCAGCCCTGACTTGATATCAGCGTATCAACATAATTACCAGCTTGCTGGTAGTCGCTTGTCCCCAATGTATAAGTTTCGCCCTCACAAATGTAGGCCGTAAAAGCGGTATCGACGGGCACAAGTACTGAAAGATTCAGCCGAACGATACTATCACAACCAAAGTTCGTCTGTAAGGTATCAGCATATATACCGTCGCTATCATAAGTGCTACTTCCTATCATGACCAAGTCGCCTTCACAAATGACAGAATCAAGCTCCACGATCGGGATATCCAATACAACTAATTCTAAATTGACCAGACTATCACAGCCATTGGCAGTTTGTAAGACGACTGGATAATTTCCCGAAAGGGTGAAGGTACTATCCCCTATGCTGTAGATATCGCCAATACAAATAGAATCTGTAAGCGCAACTGGCTCAGGTACTTCATAGATAGTCACCTGAAAACAGCTATCTGTCAGCTCTGCACAATAAGGAGGCTCTGGTAAATTGAGGGTATCTCTTAGTTCCTCTATGGTAAGATTGCCATCTGGAATCAAAAAACTCAAAGTATCCATTCTACGGTAAGAAAGGCCGCATATTTCGTAAACGCCCGCTTCGTAATTCCGAAAATCCAGCGTGGAATCATAATCAACAAGTGTTCCGTTTTGTCCAATGGCAAAGGTATAGCCGTAATTAACGGTATCCGTAGCAGGCGAGGCGAAGGTATATTCTGGATCAATGTTTTGCAGTTGTAAAGAGCTGTCGCCTTCACAAGCAGCCACATCTGGCACATCTGCTAAATTGCCTGCTTCCGCGAAACAACAGTTTTGCCCAGTATCATCACATAATATGATGCGGAAATCGAAAATCTGTCCTGGGATAAAAGCAGCGGTTGGGTCGTTGACAACTTGCAGTGTCCAGGTACCATTGACAGGCCCTGTATCAAAGTCTTCAAGACAACCTACAAACGGATAGTAAGAACCACTAAAATTGCCGACCGGAATGAAGTCGTTGATATTATTGTTCCAGTTACTGGCGTAAGGAAAATCAGGATCAGCCGCATCACCACAGGGAACAAAGCTGATATTCCAAAGCCCACCAGTGGTAAAAGCATCAAAATCATCGGTATTGGGGCCTATGATCTGAATGACTTGCCCTGCCGGAGAAATGATATAAATTTCAAGATCAGAAATGTAATTGTGGCCAAAGAAAATTTCAATACCGCACACCCCTTGGTTAGGATTAGAAAGATCGTCATTGACGACATCGAAGATTTCAAAATCGTAAAAATGGGTAGCATTAGGGTTGATTGGCAAGGGGGCTTCCAAACCACAATTTTGGGTGTATACCAAAACCGGAAGTGACCAAATAAGCCAGAGGATTAAAGAACGCTTCTTCATAAATTTTGTCATCTGTTCTTGGGAATATCTTTTGCAAAGTTATACAAACTGGCACAGGACTGCTCTCAAAAATGATCAACAGTCCGTAATTTTTTAAAAAATTGAGATTTAACGGCAGTTTTCACCAGTAGTATGATCGGGTTATTATTAAGACCCGATAAGATCAATTTTCGCTTCTAGTTGAAAGGGTAGTTTTAAAAAGGGCTGGATGAACATTTGCAAAGCTAGAATATTTCGAGCGAATTTAGCAGGTTACAGATGTTAAAAAAGGCACCTGAAAACAAATTCAGGCACCTTTTCTAAGAGCAAAATTTATTTGCTATACACTAGACTTGTTCACCGCATCACCAAATGGCTGCAAGCTACAAGATTTTTTTTTGAACTTCGTTAAAAAGCCTCGCCGATGCTAAGGCATCGCCTGCGTTTTTTGCCTTGTGCAAAAAAAAATTTGTAACGCTTTCGCTCATTCGTGACACGATGGACAAGTCTACTATTTCATTACAGCGACATCTCCTTTGTACAAGATGACTTCGCCATCGTCAAATTCAATTTCAGCAAACCAAACATAAACGGCAGGGTTTACAGGCTCGCCTCGGAAAGTACCATCCCAACCGAAAGAAGGATCATTTGGTTGGAAATTAGTCAGTTCCAAAACAGACTCACCCCAGCGGTTGAAGACGCTGAATGTCTTCACTTCTCTGATGAAATCACCACCCTGGATGTAGAAGATATCATTAAATCCATCTTCGTTTGGTGAGAATACATTCGGAATGAATACTGGACGTACCTTACGCACAAAGACCATCATATCATCGGTATCAGAACAACCGTTTTCATCAATAATCGTTACCGAATAGTTGGTAGCTGTTTGTGGGTTCACGAATACCACTGGCGAATTGCCCTTGGCAATCGAATCAGGCTGCCAGATGAGCGTATCGACATTAATGCTTGGATCAAAAATCGCTTCCAATCTGACACTATCTCCCAGTTCAATGGTGTTATCTGGTCCAAGGTCGGTTGTAAGCGTGATAACGATTTCTTCTGGTTGCGTCAGATTAACCATCAACTCAGAGAAACAGCCATTTTGATCCTCAATGATCAATGAATATTCGTTTGGTCCAAGGCTACCAAATTGTGGGGTGGTAGTGAATGGGCCACCATTCAAAGAGAATTGGTACCCACCGGCTCCGCCGGTCACATTATCAATCGTAATTGCACCATCATTCGCTTCGAAACAGCTGATTTCGCTTATCGCAATTTCAGCTACAGGTACATCGAAGTTAGCCGTTACCGTCACTTGATCAGTTGCGGTACAACCAAATTCATTCGTTACAACCAAAGTATAAGTACCTGGCTGACTAATTTCAGGGAATGCAATAGATGGATTGGCAATTATATTGCCTGGATCTTCTGCGGTCCACTGGTAAGTGATTCCAGCACCGGAGCTGGTATTCATACCTCCGATATTTACCATACCCATATTACAAGTCAGTTCTTGTGTCTCGCCTGCGTCAGCTACGGGTTCGCCATAGACAACTACCGATACTTCTACCGACTCGTTATCACATGGTGCATTTGCGGTAAGCAAATACTCGAATGTATAAGTTCCCGGATCAAGGTTTCCGGTATTCAAAGTACCATTGGTTGCATTAAAGGCGCCACCCGTTGAAGGTGTTGCCGATGTTTCAGACCAAACCCCACCAGCATCTCCACCAATGACCAAGTCAAATAAGTCAATCGTTTCAGCAGTGCCTTCACACAAGCTAGATGGTTGATCTGCCGTACCTGCATTTACAGGCTCGCTTACGGTAATGGTCAAACTCTGGTTGCCATTATATTCACATTCTGGCAATGAAGTATCCGAGTAGGAAATCAAGGTAATGGTTGTTGTTTCTGTTACATCAGAAAGGTCAATTGCCTCTCCACTCTGAACCACTACGCTATTCTGGATATTCGTCGTTTCATTGAGGTAATCTACTCGGAATGGCCCAGCAGAAGCTCCATCAAAAGTAAAGATGAGTTCTGGATTATCAGACACACCCAAACAGATGGATTCTGTTAAATCCATCGTTACATTCAAATCAGGGCAATCCTGAGCAACACACGTAGCCGATGCCATGCTGTTACCACAAACCGAAGTACCGATGGCCGTAACCGTTATGGTCACTTCTTCACCTGGCTCCAGATTTTCTACGGTAAAGGTAGTACCTGTAAGCGTTCCGTTTTGTCCAGTTTCGACGACCACGTCATAAGCATCTGCACCGTCAATAGCATCCCAACTGAAAACAATCGAATTAATTGTTGTTGAACAATCAATAACTGGATCTTCTAATACGGGGTCTACTTGAACTTGTTGTGTAACTGTTTCAGATACACATCCGTTTTCGGTAACAGTCAAGGTAATGGTCTTCAATCCAGGCTCGGTCCAACTTACGTCAAATGGGCCAGCACCAGCACCGCCCATACCGCCGTCAAATTCCCAATCGTAAGTAGCTCCTGCACCGGCTGTACCTGTAAAGGTAACCGTAGTGGAAGCATCCACACAAATTGGTCCATTTGCCGTAAAGGCAGCAATAGGAACGGTATTAACAGTTATCTGAATAGTCGCTGAATAAGTACAAACACCTTCTGTATATGTCACAGAAACCGTTACCGTGTTACCAGCAACCAAGGCAGGATTGAACGTACCCAAATCACCGTCAACGATACCCGGACCAGACCAAGTATAAGTACCTGTGCCAGGCATACCATCAATGGTAGCCATCAGGGTTTGTACGCCTGCATCTGCGCAAAGTGCCCCCGGATCAGCAATTTCAACGGTACGATCAGGGCAGTCTGCCGCGATACAAGTTATTTCAGTCGTTATATTTCCGCAAGGGCCAGAATCGAGTGCAACTACTTCAATGGTTGCGGATTCGCCCGGAGTCATATTTTCTATTAAGAAGGTAGTACCGTTTAAGGTACCCATTTGACCAGTGAGTACATTAACCTCATAGCCTTCTGCTCCCGGAACATCATTCCAGCTGAAGGTAATAGAAGTATTATCAGAATCACAATCTACTATCGGAGCAGCTAGTGGTTCTTCTACTTCTACCATAAGGGTGAAGGTCTCGGAAGTACAACCATCTTCTGTTACTTGAAGACTTATAGTTTTAGTACCTGGCGTATCCCATGAGATATCATGTGGCCCGGCTACTGTTCCTCCCGGATCAGCTATACCGCCATCAAAGTCCCAGTCATAGGTTGCCATTGAGCCAGCTGTACCCGTATAATCAATTTCGGTTACATCGCCGATACAGACAATCATGTCCTCTATCTCAAATGTAGCGGTTGGCACTTCAAAGACCGTAATATCAACGGTTGCAGTGTAAGTACAAATTCCATCGGTATACGTCACTGTGATGGTTTCGGTACCATCAAAAGCAGCTGGGTCGAAGGTTCCTGCGTTTGCATCTACAATACCAGGCCCAGACCAGCTAAAGGTCCCCGTACCCATACTTGCGGTAGCAGTAAGTGTTTGAATACCGTCATCTTGGCACAAATCACTTACCGGATCAATGGTTACGGTTACATCAGGACAGTTTTGTGCGTAACAAGTCAATACCGATTGGGAGTTACCACACGGGCCATCATTGAGTGCGATCACTCGAATTCGAGCAGAATCACCAGGTTCCAAACCTGTTATTTCATAGGAATTGCCGTTGATCACGCCAGTTTCGCCAAATACCTGAACAATATCATATCCCATTGCGCCCGGTACATCATCCCAGCTAAAGGTAATGCTCGTATTATCGGTATCACACATTATCACCGGATCCGCTAGTGGTTCTTCTACTTCTACTGTTTGTGTAAATTCTTCAGATACACAAGCATTTTCTGTAACTGTCAGGGTGATGGTTTTGGTACCACCTGTAGTCCAACTTACATTGTGCGGTCCTGCTCCGGTGCCTGGCATCGCCATTCCACCATCGAAGTTCCAGTCGTAGGTTGCCCCAGGACTTGCCGTACCGGTATAAACAATATTGCTATTCTGATCGATACAAACAGGAGATACAACTGTAAAATCAGCTGTTGGCTGTTCATTTACGGTTATTTGTGTACTGCTATTATAAGTACAAGCACCATCCGTATAAGCTACATTAATGGTTACGGTTCCATTTACCATTGAAGGATCAAAAGTTCCCATCATTGGATCAATGATTCCAGTACCTGACCAAGTGAAAGTCCCCATACCCATACTTGCTGAGGCCGTCAACATAAGGATGCCATCATTATCGCAAAGCGGGCCAACAGGATCGATGGTTACATCCACATCTGGGCAATCTTGTGCGTAGCAAGTAAGTTCTGCTGGTACATTTCCACATGGGCCATCATCTAGTGCAATAACACGAATTCTTACAGAATCACCAGGTTCGAGTCCGGTTACTTCGTATGTGTTGCCATTTATCGTACCTGCATCACCAAATATCTGTACTACATCAAATCCGGTTGCACCAGGAATATCATCCCAGCTAAATGTAATCGAAGTATTCGTTGAGTTACAAGTAATATTTGGTGCAGGAAGTGGCTCTTCTACTTCAATAGTTTGTGTAAATACTTCTGAAGCACAACCATTTTGTGTTACTACTAGGCTTATTGTTTTGGTTCCCCCTGTCGGGAAATTCACCTCATGCGGACCAGCACCTGTACCAGGCATGCCTGTTCCGTCATCAAAATCCCAGTCGTACGTTGCACCTGCTCCTGCGCTTCCTGTAAAGCTTATCGTACTAGATCCATCCACACAAATCGGACTTTCTACTGTAAAGTCAGCCGTTGGTTGTGGATTGACGACAATATTTAGTGAGTTGTTATAAGTACAGTTCCCTTCCTGGTAAGTATAAGTAATCACATGATTACCAACCATGGCTACCGTTGGATCGAAGATACCATTAGCTGCATCAATAATACCCGGGCCAGCCCAGGTTTCAGTCCCCATGCCATTATCTCCCGTAAGGGTGGCATCCAGATCAACTTGCATAGCAGTTGCATCCAGGCAGATAGAGTCTACCTCTGGCAAATCAATCGTAATCATCGGGCAATCTTCTGCAATACATTGTAAAGTAGCGAAGCTACTTCCACAAGGGCCTTCGCCAATAGCTTCAACTTCAATTTCTACGACATCACCTGGCATCAAGCCCGTCACTTCGTAAGTAGTTCCGTTTAGCGTTCCGGTATTACCATTCAATACTTGAACGTTATATCCGGTAGCGCCCGTCACATCGTTCCAGCTAAATGTAATGGTAGAGGTGGTTGACATGCAATTAATTACAGGTGCAGCCAATGGCTCCTCTACGGTAACATCTTGTGTAAATGCCTCAGATGTACAGCCATTTTCCGTTACGGTCAAACTGATGGTATT
>JALEHC010000635.1 GCA_022763215.1 Saprospiraceae bacterium | reverse complement strand
TGCTCGGCCATTTATGGCCACATACGACTCAACTGTGACAATCGGGTTTTTAAATCCGTGATTTTTACGATAATCTTCTGCTATGATGTGTGCAAATTGCAAAATCAAGTCTGGTTGAATCGCCATTTGCTTTTCCTGATACTCTGTCAGATAAGTACGATTGATGATCTCATTTTGTCGGCCTGTCTTCGGATCTTTCACCGTAAATGTTGCTTGCCCGATTTTCTCAACCAACATCACTCGCCATGCAAAACGATAGCCTTCTTCATTCCATAAAACATCTCCGGGATACAACAAATATCGAAAAGGCAATAAAATTTGTATGCCGAAATAGGCGATCAGTAAGGCTTGATGTGCACGGCCTAACCATCTGCCGCCCCCATTTGCCGAAAGGCGTGAAGGCGAAAAAGCGCTATCTTCCTCAGGCTTCTGATAGCCAACCCAAGACAAAAGTTTTTGATGAAAATCAGCAGAGAAGAATATCAGTGTATTGAAAATCATAATCATCGGAAAAAGCCCAATATTAAACAGCATCTTGGTCAATACATGAAAGGCAATCACAGCAAGATATGCCCAAGGGCGCGTTTTCCGAAACATCAGAAAAAAGGCAATACTCAGATCGTAGACCGCACCAAACCAACTAAATGCAAAGGCTACCCACTTTTGTTCAAACAAAGGTCCTAAGACCGGAAAGTCGGCTTTGGTTGGCAACCAAACGGCGAGAGGCATGGCCCGAAATAACCAGTCATAGTTTAGTTTCGCAAAACCAGCAAAAAAATAAACAAGCGTGATTTGTAGAATTAACACATTTATACACCAGGCAGGAATATGGGTGCGCTTCCATTCTGGCTTTCGCCAAACGTCTAGCGAAAAGGCTCGGTTGGCAGGCAAAAAAATAAGCAAAAATGCCAGCAGACACACCAAATAGTAGTGATTCAGATAATTGGTGACATCCGTTAATTCGGAATAAGTAAACGACAGAAAAAATACGATAATGGCCAGACGATAAAACAAGCCCAGCATCACCATGCCGGCACTTAGGGCAATCAGACCGTACAGCAGGTACATGCCTGTTTGGTCAAAAACCGTCACCCACTCAAAGCCATAAAACTTGAAAAAATATTTGGGTTCGACGTACAGGCGTTCTATCCAATCACTCAACATAAAGCGAATCGCCCCTGTCATCATCAATGCCCCAAATAAAATGCGGAAAGTAATCAGCGGCTCAATGCGAACCGCCTGATAAATCCATTTTTCAAGCCCTGCTTTTTTCATTACCCACGGTACTTAACATTAATCCGAATCCGAAGGATTATCGACATACGTAATCGCTACACAAATAACCGACGGCAAATCTGTTTTGATTTGAACCACTTGTTTCGTCAATTCATTGTAAGCCGTTGATACATCGCTATCATCGGTTTCCACGGCTACGGACAGCGGCCCATCAATCGCATTCAGCGCTTCACGAGCAGACTGAAACTGTGCTTTGATCAAGCCATCCAGTGATTCGCCATTTTTCTCGGCATCAACAAATTGTACCAAGTCATCTAGTCCATTTGTATACAAAGTAGCACTAGCATCGAGGGAGGCTTTCGCCAAATCCAGTGAAAATCCGCTGTAAAATGCTTCTACATTTTCCGGATTTGTAAATCCAAGCGTCAGTACACCGGAAGGAATTCCAATTTTATCGCGCTTCAAGATTTCGTAAGTCTGGTTCCAGCCGTTGATGAGCTGGCTAAGAGAAGTACCAGCTGCGGTACCGGTGTTTTCAACGAAAGTTGCCCGAAAACCTTTGCCTTCCCAGCCGTCAAGTACATTCAGGGCTGATTCTTCGATCTGTGTTACTACCTCGCTGAGATAAGTGCGCTGAGTAGCACCACGAGCAGAATCTTCCATAAATGAGGCAATGATGGAAGCATCATCGGCTTTTATGCCGTATAGCAGGTAGTCGAGTGCAGGAAAACCACGGTAATAAACATCCGCAGCATTCAGATCATAAGTACCTGAATTGAGGTTATTTTCAATTTGTTCGACATTAGCCGGGAAATTGGCAACAGTACTACGAAGCAAATGATCTTCAGCAGGACCAAATTCGTATTGCGCTACGACTTGGTAACTGAGGTAAGCATTTTTCCAGGCAGTGCGGAGCGCCTCTAGATTAGCCTGACTTCCGTCAGATAGGAACGCTTCTGCTTGTTCTTTGAGCAAAGTAGATTTGGCAGCAAAGTCTTGATAGCCCGGAATGATCAATTGGTCTGCAACTGTTGTGAACATGCTTCTCTGATCGAAGTCACCGGCGCAAGGACTTCCCATATTGCCAGATTCAGAATCACAGGCTGAAAATACAAGTACTCCCGAAAGGAGGAGTAACACATTCATTTTTCTTAAAAATGACATCATGCTTATTGATTTTATAACAAAGCCTGCTCCCCCAATGAAGGAAGAGCAGGTTAACTAATAGCTAGACTAAATAAGTGTTCTTATTCATATTACTTAAAACGCATCTTTTTTGTCTTCGAGGCCATAGTAGGCAGCCAATTGGTCTTTAGCTGATTGCAAATCTTCGACCGTTACATTGTAAAGGTTCATTTTATCGAAGGTATCTGCACCACCCATCAATACCAATAGCTCGTCGATTTGTGTGTTGTTTATAGTTTTTGCTTCGTTAAATTTCAAGCTGTAAGTGAAGGCAATACCTTCTGAAAGGCCGTGTGAAAAAATAGCCATGTCATCGAAATTATCGATGGCTACATTCAAGTAGTGAAGAGCAGAACCTACAGAAACCAATTCCCACTCTTTACGGGCAGCTGCGATGGCTTCATCACGCGTCGCTAAATCATCATTAGAAATAGCTGCTCTACCTTCGATCATAGCATCCATCAAAGCTTGGCTATTGTTTAGAACAGATTCGCGTTTCACTGCATAATCTCCCCAAAAGATCACACCGTCTGTGCTAGTTGGGAATGCAACCGGAACGCCCAAGTAACCAAATGCTTCGTCCCAGTGGTGTTCCATTTCGGTACCTTCGCCTGGCACTACTGTTTCATTATCGACATTCATTCGGTCAGCGCCGAAATACACAGAAGTTGCCTGATAATAGAGGCAAGCACCCATCAAACCTTTTTCAATCAACTGTGCGTGGTCTAGTCCATCTTCACCAACTAAGTAAGATTTGGCGCCATCATTGCTTTCAATTACACCAGAAACGCCTTCTGAACCAACTAAAGTAGATTGGCTGGCTGCGGCCAATTCATCAAACAAGGCATCAAATACTTCCTGCTCTTGTGCAAAAGTTTTGCTCTTCAGCTGCTTGGTCTCGTCGTAGGTCTGTGACCAGCCTGCTTTTGAAGCATCATTTGCGTACATCGCTTTCATCTTATCTGCATCGAGTGCAACGCCCATTGTCTGAGAAGTAGCCATATATGACTTGAGCTCACTCAACATAGCCAAGCGTGTTAGCTGACCATCGTAAGCTACATTTTCAAAAGTATAGGTATCTGGAACTTGGTATTCAGGTTCGTTGTCATCATCATCAGAACAACCACTTACCAACACACCTGCAAAAAGCAACATCAAAAAATACAGTCGATTGATTTTCATTACTACTACGTTTGTTTCTCTAATATTAACCAAATGTTAATTAGACTAAGTCTAAATAAATGATGTTGCAAATATAAGTGGGCTTATCCGATTTGAGAATACCGTAATGTCAGTAATCTGTAAATACCTAAGGTTAGGTATACCCTACCAAATCGTCTGACAGAGGGCAAAATTAGAATGTGAAAAGAAAAATTCGGTTGACAAAATTCATACAGTCTGATGACAAAAGTCATCAATCAATCACTTCCCAGATACTTGTAAACGGCTTTTTGCCAGCGTGGCTCCGTGATCCGCTGTAACAACACCTGGTCAATTGCTTCGCGTAAAGGGCTATCGTCGGGTAAAGC
The DNA here is from genome assembly GCA_022763215.1 of Saprospiraceae bacterium. Classification (GTDB taxonomy): domain Bacteria; phylum Bacteroidota; class Bacteroidia; order Chitinophagales; family Saprospiraceae; genus JALEHC01. Next base: position 9,752 of record JALEHC010000635.1, on the reverse strand, counting down.
GATGCCCATATTATTTTTCAGTAATAGCTGTGGTGCAATGGCCAACTCTTTATAATAGGTAGTATTATTAAGGTATTTCAAAACTGGTACGTTTGATACCACGCAGTCAATCTCCCCCTTCAGCATCGCTTCGATGGCTTCTTCTACAGAATCAAAAGACTGATAGGTAATATGCTCTCGAATCAAGAACTCTTCGCCCGATGATTTGGCGGAAGCCCCCACCCTAGCCCGACGCAGGTGATCTTCACTGGTAATTTGTGATTCAATGCGGCCGGCGGTCATAATGGCACTGGCATTGGCCGTAAACAACGACAATAGAATGATGCTGGTAAAAATCCAGACAATCCCCAGTATTTTTCCAATTCTGCTGTTAGGTACTTTATCGCCATAGCCAACCGTCGTCATCGTCACCGCCGACCACCAAAGCCCATCACTTAATCCCTGTATATTGCGTTCGCTGGGGTGAGTTTCATTGTATTTTCGTTCTACCCACCATACAATCGTTCCCGATAGCAGTAATACCAATAACAAAAAACCGATCAACTCAAACAGACTAATTAGTATCGGCTTCCAATACGACCTAAAACTATTCTGCAAAGAATCCGCTGCCACTGCAATACCTGTACCAGATGGATTTACGGCTTGCGAAAAATCAACCAGCCTTTCTCGCTTAGGCGTAATAGAAATTGCGCCAAGGCCTACATCGTACTGGCCATTTTGCAATCCACTCAATAGGCCATCCATATCTGTAATGACATATTCGTATTCCAGGTATAGATCTTCAGCTATGGTTTCCCATAATTCTACCATAAGTCCACCAAAAGTGCTGTCGGGATATACCAATCCAAAAGGAGGTGCATCATAAACGGCGACCTGCAAAGGGCGGTTTTGAAACGTTTCAGGAACTTCGGGCCCGGCCAAAAGCGGTTGAAGCATTCCCATAAAAACGAGGAGAAGAACAAATCGAATCATTTTGGCGCAATTCTTAATTGTAATAGAAAGATACAGATTTGTATAACCTTCCACCTCATGTCTAACACAAACTTAACGGCAATTTAATCTACAGGAATTAATTGATGGACATCTTTGTTGTTGATTGAAAAGTAAATCGACCTATGTCTGAAAGTAATGTTGCAAGAGGATTTGTTTTTGAAGACGCTAATCAACACGCTACCTATCAGGTAGGCAAAAAGGGCATTCCCAATGTGCTCGTTTCCAACCAGCGGGAAGTCGTTCGCACCGATGAAAATGGTTATTTCACCATACCGCTGCCAGAAAATTCTATCCTTTTCATTTGCAAACCCGATGGTTTTGAGCTACCGCTCAATGAATTTAACCAGCCTCAATTTTATTATAAACATTTCCCGAAAGGTACGCCTACTGAGCTTTCGCTCAAATATCCGGGCGTAGCGCCAACTGGTCCATTGCCCGATCTGCTTCATTTTCCTTTGATCCCTTGCGGGAAAAAGACCAATTTTAGCATGGTCGCCATGGGCGACATCCAGCCCAAAACCGTGGAGGACATTTCCTTCTTTCGCGATATGATCGCCCCCGAACTCATGCAACAGAATATAGATTTCTTCTTCTCTATGGGTGATCTTACCTGGGACGATCTGTCCAAATACCCGCTAATCCGCGATAATCTTAAAAACATTGGTGTGCCCTACTTTCCAGTTTGTGGTAACCATGATATTAACTTTCAAGTACCTGGCCAGGAGTATTCAGATATTACTTTCCAAAAGTTTTTTGGCCCGTCTTATTATTCATTTGACCAAGGCCAGGTTCATTTCATGGTCTTGAACGACATTGGTTATGAAGGCTGGAATGAAACAGAAGACCGTCATGGAAAGTGTTATGGCTGGCTCGATGACCAACAACTCCAATGGATTGAAAACGACCTGCAATATGTTCCGGAAGACCATCTGGTTGTAATCGTATCTCACATCCCAATTTATACGGCCATTCTTCCGACAGATGATTACCGCAATATCCTGAATCGCGAAAAGCTATTTAATCTGCTCCGTCATCGCAAACGTCTCTTGGCATTAGCTGCCCACACTCACTTTGTGGAACAAGTCGATCTTCGAGAAGGAGGCTGGCAAGGAGAAGCACCTTTTCCATTGCTGATAGCCGGAGCCGCTTGCGGCGCCTGGTGGAAAGGCCCGCGTGACTACCACGGTTTGCCCGTAAAGATGGGCATGGATGGTACGCCGAACGGTTTTTTCCGCTTTTCTTTTGAAGGCAATGAATATACATTTGATTTTGTGCCAGCTGGCTTGCCAGCTCATCATCAAGTAGGCATTCGGTTTCCAGAAGCTGAAATCTCAACTACAGATGTTTTGGCTACGCCAATTTGTGCCAATATCTATGCCGCTTCCGCTAAATCTGACGTAAAGTATCGAATCGATCAAGGAGAATGGTTGCCCATGGAGCAAATGATAGAAGAAGACCCTTACGTACGGGCTTTTTTGGAAAAGCATCGCGACCACTACCCAGACTGGATGAAAGTCAGACGGACGGCTCATCTATGGAAAGCACAGCATTCTACTGAAATATTACCCGGCCTGCACCGTATCGAAGTAGTAGCAACCGAACCCGATGGTCGTCAATTTGCCGGAAGGCGAATTTTTCAAGTAACAGCAGCTACAACAACAAATGTTGATAAGACTGCTTCGGCAAATATGTCGGTGAGTTTGTAGTCAAATATTTGTAAATTGGAGAAATGCTGAATTCATCTCCAATGAAACAAACAACTCGATTGTTATTTGGCGTAAGCCTGCTACTCCTGAGCTGCCAGAAAAGTACAATAGAAGAATTTATACCAACCGAAACGAATAATGATACCCTCGCTGTCTTCGAATGGGAACAAGCAGTAAGCCCACTTCAGCCGAGCTACCAACGAGGTGATACGCTTTGGATGCAGATGTACGCCCCAGAAGAAACATTTGACCTAGAACGTTTGGAAACAGTAGTAACCAGACAAGTCGAGATGAGCCAGCGAATCGAATTTCAGGTTCACCAGCTTGGTGACGGTATGCCTTACCTGGGTAACGGATTTGAGTTGATCATCAGGCAGGGAGATTTTCAACAAGCCGCTCATCTTAGTGATCGAAGTTTTTTTCAATTAAACTATGATTGTATCTCCACGCCTAATTTATTGGGTGAAGTAGGTTTTGTTTTGAAGGAACCTGGGCTTTTCTCTGTATTTATTCCTGGTGTATTTATATTTTATCAACTTCCGCCATGTTCTATGCCGGTGACAGCACCTGGTGGCAGAAAAAGGGCATTGGTTCAACTAAGTTTCTCCCCTTTTGATGCGCATGTAGACCTTTTAAATCAGTTACCAGAAGAAGAACGACTCGATCTACAGCCACTACTTGTCAGAGATGTGAATGACGGCAAACGCTTTTTCTTCGAAGTGACCGAATAAATCCACTTTTTTTTCATATATCACGTTAAAATATGGCATGACCTTGATTCTTTATGTACTTTTGAAGGTATTTGACGCTAATTCTGAGGAAAAAGTATTATTCAACTAAAAGAGCCGACGTACAAGCTTTTCTTGTACCCGGAATAGCGTATGAGCGTTCGAATCATTAACTACATCATATTTTTAACACTTTGCTGCCACTTTTCGCTTTATGCCCAATGGCATCAACTGGAAGCAGGTATGCAATTGGGAGGTGCCGTATATGCCGGTGATATCACCGAACGTGACCCCACCATGTTTACAGAGACCCGCCCTTCCTATGGGCTTTTTGTTCGTTACCGGGCATTTCCATTTCTCCATGTCAAGGCTGCTGGCTACGCTGTTGAATTAGCAGGCGATGACCTTAATTATGCTGGTCGGACTTTTCGACTGGATCGGGCTTTTCACTTCGATACGGAAATTCTGGAAGCCAACTTATTGCTTGAATGGCATCCATTAGCACATACTTCTTTTGATCCTATCATTAAGCCTTACCTGGCGACTGGTATCGTTTATGGCCGCCATAAAGCTGTTCCTAATTTTGAAAGAACTAAGCTTATTCGCACCCTGGGTAAAGAAATTTTTCTCGATCAGGAGCAAGGCGGCGATGGTACTTTTATAGCGGTGCCTGTCAATTTTGGTATTCAATATAAAGTAAACAGTCGCCTGCAAATCGAGTTTGAGGGTAGTATTCGAGCTACCAATACCGATTTTCTGGATGGTGTTAGCAATTCCGGTAATCCGGAAAATAATGACTGGTATGGCTTACTTCAATTTGGCCTTAGCTACCAAATTGGTACAGATGACCGCGACCGTGATGGCATCGTAGATAAAATTGATGAATGCCCTGATCTGGCAGGCTCTAATACCGCATTTGGTTGCCCAGATACCGATAGAGATGGCATCATGGATCACCTCGATCGTTGCCCAGATGCTTACGGCAAAAAAAGCCTTGGTGGATGTCCCGATACGGATTCTGATGGGGTAGCGGATAAAGATGATTTATGCCCAGACTTACCCGGATTACGCACACGGAGGGGTTGTCCCATACTCGATACAGATGGGGATGGTATAGAAGATACAAAAGATAAATGCCCAATGATCGCCGGTGAAATTGCCAATTTGGGTTGCCCGGATGTCGATTCTGACCAAGATGGCATCACTGATGTAAAAGATAAATGCCCTTATGAATTTGGACTTGCCATACTTGATGGCTGCCCAGATACAGATGGTGATGGCATAGAAGATCGGCTTGATAAGTGCCCACAAATTTTTGGGGTACTCGAAGCTGAAGGCTGCCCACTCGACCAAGCACCAACTGCTGAAGTAGAGCGTATTGGCCAATTAACGGTTCAATTTGATCGAGACTCTGAAAAGTTAAGCCTAAAAGCTTATCAGGAACTCAACGAACTGGTTCGTTTTCTGGATTCTTACCCAGAATATAAAGTCGAATTGATTGGTTATACTTCACTCGACGAAGGTAGTAAGGCGGGAAGACGTTCTTTGGGCGAAGCTCGTGCCAAGGCCAGCTATCGTTATCTCCTTTCGGAAAATATACCTGCCAACCGAATTAATTACCTTAGCCGCGGACTTGACCAAACCGGAAAATACCAAGACAAAACCAAACATCGCAGAGTAGAATTCCGCTTACATAAAGCTGGTTTGTAAGTTATCGCCAAATCTCCATTCGAAGCAGTATCTTTGTAAAAAAACTACATGGCTCAAATCCTTCCGACACGCACACGTGCCCAACAATCGCGGGCAGCCATTCGTCGCCTCTACATTGCGATGCGTCACTTGTTTATTCGTGGCAATTACAAACCACTGGGCGTTTCTGGCGAAGCTATGATAGAAGCCTTGATGGAACTACGCCCCGAAATTTATGGCTCGATTACCGATCCGGAACGGGTGGAACTCGACGGATTGCTGTACGTCTTTCAGCGTTTGCCGAAAGGCATAGAAGAGTGCCGCTTTATCAAGTTGATCTCCAGAGAAGGATTTGAAAACAGCAACTTTCCGGTTATTGTTGCACCCAAACGACGTCGCAATAGCTATCGGATTGACGACGAACAGATGTACATTGAGATGACCCGAGGTCGCAGTGATATCTATGATATTCTTACCCATCTTACCTTTTTGTATGTCGAAGCTGAAAAAATTCGACGGAACAGCACCGATTCCAAGGGCCGTAAAAGACGCGAATGGTTGATGCTGGAAGAAGTCGTACGCAAGGAAGAGCAGGGCGAAGATTTTAACGCTGAAGTGGCCTATACCTACCTAAGCACGTTGCTCGGCCGTACCTATGAGGAAACGGTGACTGCTTGCTCACGTTTTGCGAAAGCGGAAGATGTCAATAGCATTTTCCATATCACTTACTGGCTTGGCAAGCTTTCACATCTGGAAGAAAATAAAAAACTCGACCGTGAAATTAGTTTCTCCTCCGCTTTGCGCGAAAAAGTTGGCCATCACTACCTAGGCGAAATCTGGGCCACCAATATCAAACGATACCTTTGGGATCATGACCTCTTCGAACGCCCGATTCACATCATTAGCGCCAACCTTCATAGCGTGATGAATTGTTTCTTCGCACCGGCTGCTCTGGGCGACAAACTCGAATATGAAACGCTCGAAGGACTAGCCCGCGAGCTAAGTGATGAAAGAAATCGCCGCTTGCGTACCCAAATCAACCGCTTTGCCAATAAAAATGGTATGCACCTGATCGAAGATACCAGCGGTATGAATATTCATGTTCAGATATTTGATACCGCTCGCATTGATCCGAAAAGCATGCCTTCTGAAATTGAATATCAGCCTGAATACCTGGAAAAAGAGCAACCTGTCATCTTGGTGATGGACTATGCTTTTGGTGAACAAGCCTACGAAACTATGGATGAATTGCTCAAACCTTTTGAGCAAAATGGCAAAAAATTGCCTTTTAATGTCGAATCAATCTCCATTATGGGCAAAGCTGGTATACTGGAAGGCATCAAAGGCGATATCATGGTAGCCAATGCTCATGTATTTGAAGGAACTGCCGATAACTATCCAGTCAATAATCAGCTAAAAAAGGAAGATTTTGAAGGGCATGGCTTGTCTGTTTTTGAAGGGCCAATGATTACGGTGTTGGGTACTTCTTTGCAAAATCGCGATATTTTGAGGTACTTCCTTAAAGCAAGCTGGAATGCGGTTGGCCTTGAAATGGAAGGAGCGCATTATCAAAAAGCGATACAAGCGGCTTCGCAAATTCGAAAAAGTGTAAGGCAAGACATTGCCGTTCGGTATGCTTATTATGCCTCTGATAATCCACTAGTTACGGGTAGTACGCTGGCGTCGGGCAGTCTTGGAGCCGATGGTGTTAAACCAACTTACCTCATTACTGTAAAAATGCTAAATCAGATTTTAAAAGGGAAATAATCAGGAATTACTCAGGCGAGTATACCGCAAACTCCAAAAATAGGAAACTGCTCCAATGCCGACATTGACCAGCCCAAGCAAGCTTTCTCGGGGCTGGTCGATCAAGAGGTATACCAATACCCAAATACTTACAACTAGATAGATGATTTGTATCCAGGGATAAAATGGACTTTTGTAGGCTTTCGCTTCCGGCTGTCGCCTTCGCAAAATAAATAAGCCAGCCACGGTCAAAGCGGTAAAGATTTGGAGTACAAACCCACTGTACAACAATACTTCCTGAAAAGAACCCGTAATAATCATGATCACACTAATCAATGTCTGTAACCAGATCGCATAGATCGGGATGCCTGCCTGATTGTCTTTCGCCAACATTCGCCAAATCTGATAATCTGCAGCCATAGCGCGCGTCACGCGCGGCCCCACCCAGATCATAGCACTAATGCCCGAAACCAAAAACAAAGAAATAAACAGGCTGATCACTTTGCCACCTCGTGGGCCAAACATATGGTCTGCTGCAATATGACCAATCTCGACTTGCCCTTTGAGCAAATCAAGAGGCGCTTGCTGCAAAAAGGCCAATTGAAGTAATACATACAAAATACTCACCACCAGAGTACCCAAAATCAAGGCCCGAGGCAAATTGCGCTGAGGCGCCCGTATTTCCTCTACAATGTAGGCCGCTGCATTCCAGCCCGAATACGAATACGTGACGTATACCAAGGCCACCGCATAAACCGGCATCCAGATTTCATCTTGCCAACTATCATCCCAAATCAAAGCATTATCAGGATTAGGAAAACAGATCCCCAATAGAATAATACCAATAATCAACAAGAGCTTAAACAAGGTCGATATATTCTGAAACCTACTACTCGACCGAATATTAAAGGAATGTACAACCGATAAAACAACAATCACTCCCACCGCCATCTGCCTGGGATGTATTGTCGGAACCACCGTAGCCGTATACGCAGCCAGTGCCATCGCCGCTAATGCAATAGGCGCTGAAAAGCCAACCGTCAAGGAAACCCAACCAGATAAATACCCAACAAAGGGATGATACATTTTGGAAAGAAAATGATATTCGCCTCCGGAACGAGGCAAACGAGTACCGATTTCAGCATAAGAAAAAGCACCAAACATCGAAATCAAACCCCCAATAATCCAAAGCCCAAGTATGCTCCACGTATTTTGGATGGCTTCGAGCTGAAAGCCCAGAGAAGTAAATACGCCCGTACCTACCATATTGGCAACTACAATGGCAGTTGCACTTGTCCAGCCTATTCTACTTCCCTTGTACTGTTGCATTGCGACATTCTGTTCGAACTTCAAAGGTAAATAATCTTTGTACCTGATATTTGGTCTTAACAGAATCTTGACACAACGAAAAGATGTTAATTAACACTTAGAAGGTCGATAAAATCATCCTTTTAGACAATACGCTACAAATCAAGCACAATCCCCTGCTGCGCAGTCTCTGTTTCGGGCAAAATTTCGCAATTATCCCAGATACCAGTCAGCAAAGTTTGAGCATACTGGGGCGGCAAGTGATTTTGCTTCATCAGTTGATGTGCTTGCTGATAGTCATATTCAAATGCACGATGCTCAAAGGTCAATTCCTGCGCTGCATCATCCAGCATCATATACCACACTCTTGGTGTACCATCATTAGCAGGCATCCCGATCACACCTGCGTTCAGCCAGTATTTTCCGTTTTGTACGTCGTTGAAAGGTAAGCCACAATGTCCGGCGAGTATGACTTCACTTTCGGCTTTCGCCAAATTTGCCTCTTTTTCTGACCAGTCTGTTGAGTGAAAAATATAAGCTGCGGTCTTAAATACTGTTCCGTGTACCACTGTGCATCTTTTCCCGGCATAATCGAAGGTCAGATGATCGGGCATTTGTTGTAGCCAATCCACAGAAGCGTCGCTGACGTTTGCTTTCGCAAATGGATACCACTGTCGTGAAAACAAATCACAGCGGGAGCCATCATCAAAGTTGCAACCGCAATCTTCTTCGCGGTCGCGCAGTTGAATCTCCACATTACCCAATATACAGTGTATTCCCCAGTCACGGATGTGTTGCAGGCATTCCTCCGGTTGTGCACAATAGCCCACAATGTCACCCGTACAAATGATATTACCAGCTGGTATTTGCTCCGCCTCTGCAATCGCCCTTAAGCGCTCTAGCGCTTGAAGGTTGCTATACACACCACCAAATACCAATACCCGACCTTCCAGAGTTCCTATGTGTTTTTGCTGTGGATTCATGTTTTTTTGATTAGTGCAGGCACCCAAAATGCCAGAAGGCACAAGATAACACCCACAATATTAACGGATAGCAGATCGCCGTATTTCCCGTCAAAGAAATACCAATTTTCCGGTATAATTCCGGCTGCGAAGCAGCCTCCGATAAACACGCCTGTTAATACGGATGCAATAAAGGAAAGCGCAGGCGCTTTTACTTTCCAAAATAAAAAGACAGGCGTCAAACCGATCACCATCGTACCACTGACAGTTGTGGCGGAAAGAATTTCCGGACTAAAAAAGATCGGCAAAGTACCTGCCACTGCTACGATCACCATCGTGATCCGTCCTTTTCTTACACTCAGCTTTTGCGTTTGTCCAACATCAACCAACAACAATTTGGAGAAAGAGTTGAACGTACTATCCAAAGTAGAAGCTGCCGAAGTAATCATGATGAAGTTCATCAGGAGGGTCATCCCGAAGCCCAGCGCTTTGCTTACCTCAACAGGAGCCTGACCCTGCATGCCCTCCATCTTTGCATAAATACCCACAAAACTAAATAGCAAGATGCAAATGGATCCCACGAAAGTGGCCACAATAAAACTATTTAGCGTAAGCTTAGG
>JALEHC010000007.1 GCA_022763215.1 Saprospiraceae bacterium | reverse complement strand
CTTGTAGCTCGCCAAAAAGGGTGGTAAAAAGTGGAAAAAAAGGTGGGAAAAAGTGGTAAAGTGTGTCAAAATGTAATACATTTGAATAGAATTATTATGCAAATAGTATAAATGCAACTTTTAGGCGAATATGACTGCAAGATTGACGCGAAGGGACGCATGCGGATGCCATCTGGGCTTATTAGCCAATTAGGAGCTAAAGAGGAATCAGAGGAGTCAGTCACATTGGTCATTAACCGAGGCTTTGAAAAATGCCTCATGGTCTATCCTGAAACAGTTTGGGACAAGATCACCGCCGAAATCAATCAGTTGAATTTATACAATAAGAAAAACCGCGACTTTGTCCGGTATTTCTACCGAGGCGCACAAAAGGTGAGTCTCGACTCTGCAGATCGGGTTTTGGTAACTAAACGCCTGTTGGAGTATGCTGGTATTGAAAAGGATGTCATCCTCTCGGCTTATCACGATCGCATAGAGATGTGGGCTAAAGATCAGTATGATCAAATGCTAGATGATGAACCGGATGATTTTTCTGACCTAGCAGAAGATGTATTGGGCAAAATTAATTTGGGCGAATAATGGAGTATCATTTACCCGTACTGGCTTCAGAAAGTATTAATGCACTTGAAATAAAACCGGATGGCGTTTATGTCGATGCTACTTTTGGCGGCGGCGGCCATTCCCGGCTTATACTCGAAAAATTGGGCGACAAAGGTCGCTTGTTTGGCTTTGATCAAGATCAGGATGCACACGAAAATGCATTGGAAGATGACCGCTTTACGCTTATTCCACACAACTTTCGCTTTCTGCAACGCTTTCTGCGTTTGCACGGCATCAAAAAAGTAGATGGAATCTTGGCGGACTTGGGCGTGTCTTCGCATCAACTCGATGTGCCCGAACGTGGCTTTTCTTTCCGCTTTCAGAGCGATCTGGATATGCGAATGAATCAGTCAGATGATCTAACCGCAGCCAAAATTTTGAATGATTATTCGGCGGAAGCTCTACAACAGATTTTTAGCAAATTTGGCGAAGTACGAAATGCAAAAACGTTAGCCCATAAGATCACAAGCGAACGATCCTTGCAAGCCATTACTACTATTCACGATTTGCTTCAGATCATTGATCCCGTCATTCGCGGTCAGCGTCATAAGTACCTTGCACAAGTTTTTCAGGCTTTGCGCATGGAAGTGAATGACGAAGTAGGTGCCTTAGTCGATTTACTTAGTCAATCGATTGCCGTGTTAAGAGAAGGAGGCTTATTGGTCGTAATTGCCTATCACTCTATTGAAGATCGTTTGGCTAAAGATTTTCTTCGATTTGGAAATGAAGAAGGAAAAGCCATCAAGGATTTTTACGGAAATATTTATCGGCCATTCAAAATTTTGACAAAGAAAGCGGTTTTGCCAACAGAAGAAGAAATCGCTAGAAACTCGAGAGCAAGAAGTGCAAAAATGCGAGTAGGCCGAAGAACAGGCCAAGACCCATTTGAAGAAACAGAAGAATAGAAAATTTATATAAAAGTGGCTAAGAAACAAGGACCAAAATATACGGATTTTAATTTTTTGACATCTGAAGCGGTGTTGAAAAACCTGCCGTTTATTGCTTTCCTTGGTTTTCTGGCTATGATTTATATCGCAAATGCCCGACTGGCTGAGCGTAATGTCCGTCACATTCAGATTTTGCAAAGAGAACTAAAAGAAATGAGATGGATGTACATGGCGCTTAAGTCAGAGAATATGTACAATAGCATGCAGTCCGAAGTGGCTGAAAATGTCAAAGAAATAGGTCTTCAGGAAAATAGAAGAAAACCGAAGATCATCAAAGTAGATTAATTATTACTGTTTGTCTAACTGCTCTTATGAGCAGAAGAAACATTGCTCGACAATGAATATTGTCGAAGGATTGTTTGCATAAGGGCAACAGATGAATTTTGCCAAGAAGAAACTGTAAAAATGGACATTAAGAACGAAGTATTGTACCGCGTGTACGGTTTGCTCTTCGGGATATTCTTGCCAATATCCGTTGTCCTGCTGTACAAAACCATCTACATCAGTGCATGGGAGGGACAAAAGTGGCGCGACGAAGGTGCTGCTGCCTACATTAAGTCCCGACCTGTTGAGGCTGAGCGCGGCAATATCATGGCCGACGATGGCAGTCTTCTTGCCACATCTATCCCTTACTACAATCTTTATTTTGATGCAGTTGCACCCTCAGAACGTGCTTTCATGGCCAATTTGGATACCTTGGCACAATGCCTTGCTACCCATATCATGAATGACAAAACGGTAGGTGGGGTTCGTGAAGAACTGCTTACTTGGCGTAGAGATAGCAGCCGATTTGAACCCATAAAGCTGAGAGCTTCCTATACAACAAAGGAGTTTATACAGTCTTTTCCCTTGTTTAATCAGGGCCAATTTCGGGGCGGGCTGATCGTTCAGCGCAACAGCGAACGCAAACGTCCATTCGGTATTGCTGCAAGACGTACTATTGGTTATGTGCGCGATGGCGCCGTACCGGTCGGACTCGAAGGTTATTTTGATGAAGTGCTCGGCGGAACTAAAGGTTCTCAAATGATGCTGGCACTCGACAAAGCAAATGATATCTGGATTCCATTGGATGATTTGACGAAAGTCGAACCTAAGAGTGGCGATGATATTGTAACAACTATCGATGTCAACTTACAGGATATTGTCGAAAATGAATTGTATAAGTCCGTCAATTTTCACGATGCAGAATGGGGGACCGCAGTGCTAATGGAGGTTAAGACCGGAGCTGTAAAGGCAATCGCAAATTTGGGCCGAATCGAATATGATGAAGAGATCAAATGGTATGAAAGCTACAACTTCGCGGTAGGACGTGCCATAGAGCCTGGTTCTACTTTCAAGTTAGCTACGATTATGGCTCTGCTGGAAGATGGCTACGTAGACTTAAATGATACCATAGACATAGAAAGAGGTCAGACGACTTTTTATGAAGAAAAAATGGAAGATTCTTCGCCTTTTAGTTATCAGATTGATTCCACTTCCGTGAAACGAGCATTCGAAATATCGTCGAATGTTGGTATGGCAAAGTTGGTCAATCAATGCTATGGCGAGAAAAATAAAAAGAACAATGAACAGGCAGCTACTCATTTTATTGAGCGTCTGAAAGGATTCAATCTCCACATTCCAACTGGAGTTGAGATTGGGGGAGAGGCTAATCCATATATCAAGGAAGCTTATAGTGAAGAAGATCAGTGGTCTGGTACCACTTTACCATGGATGTCAATTGGCTATGAGTTGAGAATGAGCCCTTTGCAACTGTTGAATCTGTATAATACCGTGGCTAATGACGGTGTAATGGTAAAACCACATTTGGTAACTGAAATTCAGCGCTATGGTAAAACAACGGAGCGGTTTCCACCAGTCATACTCAATAAGCGAATTGCTTCGAAGGAAACCATCAGTAAGGCGCAGGAACTTCTGGAAGCGGTAGTTGCAAATGGTACTGCTTATAAGTTGAAATCTAAGCGATTCAATTTTGCCGGGAAAACAGGTACCGCTCAGGTAAATTATCGTCGGTCTGCTAAAGGAACTCGCGTGGGTGGTTATCAGGCTTCTTTTGCAGGGTACTTCCCCGCTGAAAATCCAGTTTATTCTTGTATCGTAGTGATCAATAAACCACGCCGAAACGGGATTTACGGAAGTGAAGTAGCAGGGCCGGTATTCAAGCGCATAGCTGAAAAATGCTATACATCGAAGCTGGAGTTACACAATCCGATCAATGATCGTCCTTTAAAGATTTTGGCTTCAGAAGACTTGCCGGTAAAAAGTATCGGTGACAAACAGGATATGGCTTACTTGCTGGACTATCTAGATTTGGAACACTTCGGAAATCCTGGGACAGAGTTGACTGTACTTGAGTTGGAAGGGGATAGTTTGATGCTGAGTCAGAGGAGTATGCCGGAAGACCGCGTGCCAAACGTGATTGGGCTTGGATTACGAGATGCCTTACACGTACTGGAAAACAAAGGCCTGAAAGTGAAAGTCGATGGATTTGGAAAAGTAGTTCGACAATCTTTACGGGTAGGAACAAAAATACAGGGGCAGGAAATCCTGCTCACTTTACGATAACTGTTGTTGAAACAATATTAAAGTGGATTATCTCAATGTATTACTCAAGGCGTTGCAACCAGTCGATGTAATCGGCAAACGAGACCGATTGGTGCGACGCATTGATTTTGACTCCCGAAAAGTAGAAAAAGGCAGCTTATTCGTTGCTGTCAAGGGAGTGCAAGTTGATGGTCATCGCTTTATTCAGAGTGCCATCGATAATGGTGCCACAACTATTGTTGCAGAACGGCTTCCAGAAAAGCTGGAAGATCATTTGACATATATAAAAGTGGCTAATAGTGCAGAAGCACTAGGCTTGCTAGCTGATGCTTTTTATGAGCAGCCATCCAAACAGCTTCAACTTGTAGGCGTAACCGGTACCAATGGTAAGACGACTACCGTGACTTTATTGCATGATTTATTCACGGCACTGGGGTACAAATGTGGCTTGTTATCGACTATTCAGAATAAGATCGGTACGGAATTAATCGAAGCAACTCATACGACACCTGATGCGGTCTCCATAAATGCTTTATTGGCAGAAATGGTCGCTTCTGGTTGTAGTTATGCTTTCATGGAAGTGAGTTCGCATGCCGTTGATCAGAAAAGAATATTTGGGCTGCATTTTGCCGGAGGCATATTTACGAATATTTCGCACGATCACTTGGATTATCACAAGACTTTCAAGGCTTATATAGAAGCGAAGAAAGGCTTTTTTGATCAGCTTGGAAAAAAAGCTTTTTCGTTGGTCAATATTGATGATCGCAGAGGAATGGTCATGGTGCAAAATACAGCTTCGAAAGTTTATAGGTATGGCCTGAAGAACATGGCGGATTTCAAAGGGAAAATCTTTGAAAATAGCTTGTTAGGCCTGCAAATGGAACTAGATGGAGAAGATTTTTTTGGCCGTCTGATTGGTCGATTTAATGCCTATAATTTGCTCGCTGTATATGCAGCTGCTGTTTTGCTTGAGCAAGACAAAATGGAGGTACTCACGGCACTAAGTGGTCTTCGACCTGCGGAAGGCCGATTTGATGCGCAGTTTTATGAAGCCAGAAAAGTTACAGCGGTTGTAGATTATGCGCATACGCCCGATGCATTAGAGAATGTGTTGGAAACTATTGCAGACATTAATGACGGAGCCGGGCAAATCATCACCGTCGTTGGTTGTGGTGGTGATCGAGATGCAGCTAAACGACCTAAAATGGCCAAAATAGCCTGTCAGTGGAGTCATCAGGTGATATTGACTTCGGATAATCCAAGGACGGAAGATCCGGAAGCAATACTCAAGGATATGGAAGCAGGGCTGACTCCTGACCAAAAGCCAAAAACGATTACGATTAGCGATCGTCGTCAAGCTATCCGAACAGCAGTGCGTTTGGCGAAAGCCGGAGACATTGTTTTGGTTGCTGGAAAAGGCCACGAAAAGTACCAAGAAATTAATGGGGTAAAATATCCCTTTGATGATAAGGAAATTCTAAAAGAAGAATTTTCCGTTTGAATTATAAATAACGACTTTTGATCCCGGAAGATACCAACTATAGTGAAAGCCTTACTTTTAGCAAATCTGGAAGTAAATTTTCACTGTATCATCACAAACACTTTACTAAACCGAAAATTAACTAACAAACATGTTAATCTACCTTTTTGAGTGGTTGGAAGGAATCTTGGGGGATGACCCTGCCAGACTGATGCAATACATCTCGTTTCGAGCAGGCGTAGCCGTTATTTTGTCTTTGATAATTTCGATGTTATTTGGAGGACGCATCATTCGCTATCTGCAACGCCAGCAGGTCGGTGAAACCGTTCGCGACTTGGGGCTCGAAGGCCAAAAGAAAAAGCAAGGTACTCCGACCATGGGGGGTGTCATCATCATCATGGCGATATTGATACCTTGTGTTCTAATGGCGGATCTTCGCAATGACTACATCTTACTGATGATTGTCACTACCATCTGGATGGCAGCAATTGGGTTTCTGGATGACTACATCAAGGTCTTCAGAAAAAACAAGCAAGGCCTGGCCGGCAAGTTCAAAATCATGGGCCAAGTCGGACTTGGACTTTTTGTAGCCGTTACCATGCTGATGAGTGAGGAAGTATGCGTACGAATGGATGTAGCTGATGCCGAAAAAGCTGGTCTGACAGCCGCACAGCGAATTGGTGATGTGGAAGTTGTAACCATAGCTGGAGAAGAAGTCAAAAAAGCCAGTTACAAAACAGCTTTGACGAATGTGCCTTTCATAAAGGGCAACAATCTGGATTATGCTAGACTACTGCCACTTAGTCGCGACTTGGCACAGAAGTACGCCTGGGTGTTATTTGTTCCGCTGGTCATTTTTATCGTGACCGCTGTTTCGAATGCTGCAAACTTGACCGATGGGTTAGATGGACTGGCAACTGGGGTGTCGGGAATAATCGGAGCCGTATTGGCTGTTTTTGCCTACGTTTCCGGTAATGCAATTGCCGCAGACTACCTGAATATCCTGTATTTGCCGGGAACAGGCGAATTAGTGATTTTTGCCGCTTGTTTTCTGGGAGCGTGTCTGGGGTTCTTGTGGTACAATTCTTATCCGGCATCTGTCTTTATGGGCGATACCGGGAGTTTGACACTAGGTGGAATTATTGCAGCTTTAGCGATTTTGCTTCGCAAAGAACTGCTCATTCCAATCATGTGTGGAATTTTTGTAGCGGAGAATTTATCGGTAATTATTCAAGTGAGTTACTTCAAATACACAAAGAAAAAATTTGGCGAAGGCCGACGGATCTTTTTGATGTCGCCTTTACACCATCATTATCAAAAGAAGGGGATGCCAGAAGTCAAGATTGTTAATCGTTTTTGGATAGTTGGTATTCTCTTAGCGGTGTTTACGATTATTACGCTAAAACTCAGATAGATGCAGGAAAAGGTAGTGGTGTTGGGTGCCGGAGAGAGTGGAGTAGGAGCGGCAATTTTAGCCCAACAGAAAGGATTTGATGTATTTGTCTCGGACAAAGGAAAAATAAAAGCCGCTTTTAAAGCGGAATTAGAAAATAAAGGCATTCCATACGAGGAAGGCCTACACACGGAGGATCGAATTTTTGATGCCAAGGAAGTTATCAAAAGCCCGGGTATACCCGATAAAGTGCCACTCATTCAGGCATTGCGTGGGAAGGGCATTCCGGTAATCTCCGAAATTGAATTTGCAGCTCGTTACACTAATGCACAACTGATTGGTATCACTGGTAGCAACGGTAAAACGACTACTTCACTGCTGACCTATCATTTGCTGAAAACGGCAGGTCTGGAAGTGGATATTGCTGGTAATGTTGGCTACAGCTTTGCGCGAAAAGTGGCCCTTGGGCCCATGAAACGCTATGTGCTGGAGTTGAGTAGCTTTCAGCTGGATGGCATTCGTCAGTTCAGGTCTGATATTTCGCTTTTGCTCAATATCACCCCTGATCATCTGGATCGCTATGAGTATAAAATGGAAAACTACATAGCTTCCAAATTCCGGATCGTGATGAATCAGACAGCCTCAGATGTATTTGTGTATTTCGAAGATGATCCTAACATCACTGGGAAAATGGCAAGTATGACGATTTTGCCGAAAGGCAGAGCCATTAGCTTGTCGCAAATCCAAGAGGATGTCATTACGCTTGGAGTGCATACATTTGACCTTAGCAATACCCGCTTACGCGGAAAACACAATGCCTTAAATGCTTTGTTTGCAGTGCAGGTAGCTAAGGAGTTGGGACTTAGTGATGAAGATATCCGCAAAGGACTTTCGACTTTTGTCAATGTTGCACATCGACTGGAAGTCGTGACCGAAAAAGAGGGCATCGAGTACATTAACGACAGTAAAGCCACGAATGTGGATGCCGCGTATTATGCACTTGAAGCCATGAAAAGACCTATAGTCTGGATTGCGGGTGGGACGGACAAAGGCAATGATTACAGCCCTTTGATGTCGTTGGTAAAAGATCGAGTCAAAGCGATTGTAATGATGGGCAAAGACAATTCAAAATTAATTGAAGTATTTAAAGATAGTAAGCCCTGGCAAGAGGCTGGGAGTGCACAGGAAGCGGTGCAGAAAGCGCAGGCTTTCGCCAAAAGTGGAGATGTAATTTTGCTTTCTCCGGCTTGTGCCAGCTTCGATTTATTTAATAATTATGAAGATCGTGGAGAGCAGTTTAAGCAAGCTGTTTTTCAATTAACAGAATAAACATTTTTGTATGTCAATAGCGACCAGAATATATGCAGAACTTCGCGGAGACAAGACCATTTGGGCGGTGCTTGCCCTCCTGGCCGTTTTTTCGGTTCTGGCTGTTTACAGCTCGACTGGTACGCTGGCATACCGTGAAAAAGGTGGTGATACTGAGGCTTATCTATTTAAGCATGGTGTTATCTTGATTGGTGGCCTGTTTTTGGCTTATCTGACGCACCTTTTGCATTATAAAAGGATTTCAAAATCAGCGCCGTATCTGCTGGTTTTTTGCGTGCCATTGCTGATTTATACCATTGGTTTTGGTGCGGAAATAAATGATGCAAGACGTTGGATTCAGGTGCCTTTTGTGGGAATTACGTTTCAGTCATCTGCCTTTGCATCGATTGCCTTGGTCATTTATGTGGCTAGAGCGATTTCAGCCAAGCAAGACTATATCAAGGACTTTAAATCTGCGTTTTTGCCGATTATACTACCCATTTTATTGATTTGTGGGCTAATTGCTCCAGCGGATTTATCGACTGCGACGGTACTGTTCTTTACCTGCATATTTATGATGTTTATTGGACGAGTAGCATTGCAGTATATTTTTCTCTTGCTTTTTATGGGAATCATGTTGTTTTCGCTGCTGGTCACTGTGGGTAAGTTTTTCCCGGATATTGTTCGGGTAGATACCTGGATTTCAAGAGTAGTTGAATTTACCTCCGATCCGGATGGTATCTATCAAGTACGACAGGCAAAAATTGCAATTGCAAACGGGGAATTTTTTGGACTGGGACCTGGAAATAGTATTCAGCGTAACTTTTTGCCATCTCCCTATTCCGATTTTATCTATTCCATCATTTGCGAGGAATATGGTGTAATCGGTGGAATCATGGTAATTGGTTTGTATTTGTTGCTGATGTTTCGAGTAACCCGCTTGGTAACCAAAAGCCCGAAAGCATTTGGTGCCATGTTGGCCATTGGTTTGGCTGTGAGTATGGTGTTGCAAGCTTTTGCAAATATTGCAGTATCGGTGAATTTAATACCCGTAACCGGACTTACACTTCCGCTAATCAGTATGGGAGGTACGTCGATTTTATTTACCTGTATTTCGTTTGGCATGATACTGAGTGTCAGCAAATACATTGAATCTGTATCAGAAAATTGAT
>JALEHC010000634.1 GCA_022763215.1 Saprospiraceae bacterium | reverse complement strand
GAAAGAGGTGTAAATTGTGCTACTTCAGCTTCGATTTCATTTCCGCTTACGCTAAATGGAGAAGCAGATAAGTGCTTATCCCAAAGAAATAATTGCATACGAGGCCGCTGGCCATCGGGGCCGCAACGAAAATTGGCATTATTGGTACTTCCGGCATCTTGAGCATCGGCATAGAGGAAATCATTTTCGACTCCGCCTTTATCGTAATTGTTATGTTGAAAATTCCCAGCTTGTTCATCAAAACCATATTGATAAGAAAAGTCGTGCATATAGTTGCACCAATAAAAGAGGTTAGTGACTGCTGCAGCCTTGAAATTAGCGGGATCGTCTGGAAGTTGGAGTGGAAAATCAAAGCTAAGATTGGGGCCACCATCCGGAGCAAAGCCTGGTAAATTTAAGCCCAATTCATCGGTTTGTGCAAACACATTATTGCCACGAGTGATGTTAAATTCTGCGCCTTGCTGTCCATTGGTGTCGTGCCAACCAAAAGGTGAAGCAAGGGAATCGGTGGCCATAGTAACAAGACTTCTGGAGCCCTCCATTGGATTTTCTAAAGGAGTTTGAAATACATGGTAAGACGATGGGGTAGGAGGTAACATTTGAAAATGCGGCTGTAAAGTGTTGGGTGATGCCGCTGTGGCAGATTTCCCGAAAGGGTGAAACTGGCAGTTGAGCATGGCATTGTGCTGATGCAAAATTTCTTGTGTTTTTGCATGAACGTGTAGATGCCACCAATGCGTAGCATCGGTTTGAATATCGATTTTCCAGGCGAGTATCATTTGGTTATTGTGGTGGTGCCAAACCAAAGTCGCAGAAATATCTTCGAGAATGGAAGGCAATTTTTCGAACAAGTAGGTCTGATTTTTTGAGGGCCGTTGTTTGAGCTTGGGGATGGAGGCATTTGGAATATGGAGATGTTGAAAAACGGCCTTTACGGCCAAAATTGCGGAAGCAATCTGACGATCTGGGGCGAGATGAATCGAACTGGAAAATGCTTGATCATGGAGGTTCTGTAAATTAGAGTGGAAAGATTGTAGTTGGCCTTGGCGGTCAAAATGTAGTTGCAGCACCGCCTGTTCAATGGCGATTTGTTGATGATATTGTTGAAAGTAAAAGTGAGACATTCCGCTTTGTCTGCTGTAGGAAGCGCTCGAAAGCTGCAAATCGGAAAGCGCGACTTCTGGGATGTGTCGTTCGCGAATAAGATGGTTGATTTGCTGCTCGGCCAGCGAAGTGGGAAGCAATTGTTGAGCTGTAGCTGAAGCCGATATCAACAAAAATAGGGTAAATAATGACCAATTAAGAGAATTATTCATGTGAGCGTTGTTCCGGAAATTGTACTGCTGGGTATGTACGAATCGGATGACGATTAGTTGCAATAAAATGAAGTGATTTTTACGTTTTTTGCAATAAAAAAAACCGCTCCAAATAAAATTGAAGCGGCTTAACATAATACCTTAGTGTCCCCCTAAGGTTACATCCTTAAGACCTTTATAACAATGTAAAGTCACATCGTTTTATATATAATTTGTCGTTTTTTTTAAAAAAGCAGGATAGGTCATGCAATCATTTGGATAAACGTGGTCGTACGTTTTCAAAAGTTCCAAACAATCTAATTACGTGTGGCTATAATGATACACCTTAAAAATCCTTATTGTTCGGTGCGTTTAGATGATTTGCGTGTAAAATATAAAATAAAAGCTTGAAATAAGTATTCCACTGATGGATTTTAGGTTAAACGCATCAAATTCGCTCTAGTCTTGATTGCTCTAAATCCAAAGCATGGAAGTCTACTTTTGGCATCGCCTTATGCCGGCTGGGCACCTACTTTTTGCATTGCCAAAAAAGTAGGCAAACCTGCCTGCCGAACTCAGTCAGGCAGGAACGCTAGAAAAGGCAAACTCCTTCCAGTCAAACAGTGCCTTTTCGGGCCACCGCCACCAGCTCTGACGTGTTCCTAACTCGCTTTTAGGACAATTTTTTTGATGCGTTTAATTTGGATGGATTTTAGGTTATTCATAATATTGATTCGGCACTTAAATTTTATAAAAAACTGTATTCCAATTGGAATGCACTTAGCCTAAGTCGTTATAGGTCTTGAGCAAATACCCGACACAGCATCTCATACACATCGGGGTGTTTCTTTTTTAGCAAGGCAGGTCTTTCAAAAAAATATTCGGTAATTACGGCAAAAAATTCAGTGGGACTGGTCGCACCATAAGGATTGATATCAGTTTTTTCGTTTATCATTTCCTGCATTTTGCGTTCAATCATTTTGAGCCAAGGAATGACATATTGTTGCTCCATTAATACCTTTGGAATGCCATCTGTTGCGCCATCGCTTTTGTCTATCAGATGTACAAATTCATGTATAGCGGTATTCTTTTTATCAGTAGCATTTTGAAATCCATGTCGAAGAGCTTGTTTGGAAAGAATCATCTTTCGTTCCATATGCCCAGTACCTACCATGCCGAGTATATTTCGGTCTTCGCCCTCGGTTTCGTATTCAAAATTAAAGGTATCTTCATAAACAAGAACTTCATCCAGGTTTTTATATTTCCATTCGGGAAATGCAAAAATCGGAATTACCGCCGAAGCAGCTACCAGAAGACGATCCAGCTCCGTTATTTCGGTTTGGACTGGAACAATGCTTACGTTGAGCAGGAATTCTTGTGTTTTATATTCGAACAATTCCTGGTCTGTTTCGCTAAGAGAATTGTAATACGGAACATGCTCTTTTAAGAGCTGTTTCCATTCTGTAGGAAAATTTTCTTTGGGTTGTGCCCAGTCTTTTGCGTAAGCGCGACTAATAAGCCAGATGATAATAAGCCCGAGAATTAGTATAAGAATTGCGGTCATAGCCTAAAATTATAAAATCAAAACATCATGTCAAAGACAATTATTGTTACCGGAGCAGCCGGAAATATGGGAACTGCTGTCCGAAAATACCTGGTAAAACAAGGGTTTTATATCGAAGCTGCTGTTGGTCCTCATCGTGATCCCAAAGCGCTGAATGATGAACATACTTTTGCTAGTCAGGTAAATTTGATGAAGGAAGAGGCCGCTGCCGAATTTGTAAAGGCGGCCTCCGAAAGGCATGAGCGCATCACCGCTGCTGCATTACTGGTAGGTGGTTTTGCAATGGGGGATTTACAAAATACAAGCGAAACGGATCTGGATAAGATGTTTGCGCTGAATTTTAAAACGGCCTTTTTTATGGTCAAACCGCTAATGAATTTATTCAAGCAACAAAAACAAGGTGGACAAATCATATTGGTCGGAACCCGACCTGCTATCACCCCTGAACAGGCGACGTCCACCATCGCTTATAGCTTGACCAAATCATTGATTTTTCGTCTAGCTGAAATCATTAGTGTCGAAGGAAAGGAGCACGGTATTACCGCAAGTGTTTTGGTGCCAAGCACCTTAGATACGCCAGAAAACAGAGAAGCGATGCCAGATGCTGATTTCTCAAGTTGGGTACCCTTAGAAAAAGTGGGCGAGACGGTCGGATTCATCCTCTCTGATGCCGGGACTATGTTGCGTGAACCTATATTCAAGTTATACAATGAAGCCTAAAAAAAGCGTCCAATTCTGATGAGTTGGACGCCTTTTTCTGCTATCTGCCTTTCCAGTGAAGTACCATTCGGTACATATCTTCGTATTGTTTAGCGCTTTGTTCCCAGCTAAAATTCTTCTGCATTGCCCTTTGTATCATGACTTCCATGTGATGTGGCCGATCATAATACGTACTCACCGCCCAGCCGATGGTATTAGCAATAGCAGCCGGCGTATTATCATTGAATTTGAAGCCGGTACCTTGTCCGGTGGATTCGATATATTGTTCAACGGTATCTGCCAGACCGCCTGTGTTTCTAACAATAGGCAGCGTACCATATTTGAGCGAGTACATTTGATTCAATCCACATGGTTCAAAGCGAGAAGGCATCCCAAAAAAGTCAGCCCCTGCTTCGATAAGGTGTGCTTTGGGATTGCTATATCCGACAAAAGTTCCGACTTTCCCCGGATACTGAGCTGGCAGTTGCATATAGTGGGTTTCCAGTAGTTTGTCTCCTGAGCCTAATACAACAAATTGCACCTCCATATTTTGCATACAGCGATGAATTGCCTGATAAAACAAATCCAATCCTTTTTGATCAGCAAATCGACTAACTACGCCCACCAATGGGATCTCTGGATTAACCTCCAGGCCAAACATTTTTTGAAGCTCTGCTTTGCAGGTTGCTTTTCCGGAGCGATCTTCCAGACTATAATTCGCAGGTATATGCGGGTCTGTGGCTGGGTCCCAATTTTCATAATCCACACCATTCAGGATGCCGGTATATGCTTTCCCACGGTAATAAAGGTACGATTGCAGGCCGTGACCCATGTTGGAAGTTCTGGTTTCGTGAGCGTAGGTGGGGCTTACAGTGTTTACGATATCTGCAAATTGGATACCACCTTTTAGGAAATTAATACCGCCCTGATCTTCCAATTGGTCTGGTGTAAAACGTTCCCAACCAAGGCCAATATACTCGTAAGCATCTTTGCTATAATGGCCTTGATGCGCCATATTATGAATCGTCAGCACGGTAGCGGCCTTATTCAAACGTGGCTCATCCCAGTGCCAAACTTTTTGATAAGCAGCTCCGAGAGCAGTTTGCCAATCATGCAAATGCAAAATATCTGGCTGCCAATTTTGATCGATACACAATTGTAAACAAGCACGAGTAAAAAATGCAAAACGCCTTGGATTATCGATATAGTCCCGATTATTTGCATCATTATAAATGCCTGTTCGGCCAAAGTAATGCCAAGATTCAATAAAATAAACTGGAATATCGCCCTCCATCATACACGTATCAACAGAACACCATTCCTGTATACCGCCCATCCAGACGCCCATGGTTGCCTGGAATCGATCCAATTGATATTTTTCACTATCTATGGAAGCATATTTGGGTATAATAATTCGAACATTGTGGCCCATTTTTTTGAGGGCTTTCGGCAATGCCCCGACCACATCCGCCAAGCCACCAGTTTTGGCGTAGGGGACACATTCTGAGGCCATCATAATGATGTTTAATTGAGGATTCATGGCAGTTTCTTTGTTTGATGACAATCTAACTATTTCTGTTGAATTTTCTGGCAAGTCTGCTTTAACTTATTGTAATATCGTCTTTTCTATGTTGGATTTGCTTTTGCAAATTTACTTTTATTGACTTTTCTCATCAGTACAATGCAACTTTTATCACTGTCTTTTTTATTTCGCTTTCGCTAAATTGTAAGTGAGCGGACACATTTGCGTTGCTTCTTGGGACGAGCAGATTTTTAGGCCTGTTACATGTGCGTCTCTATCTAATGATTACTGCTTTCGCGAAATCTCTCTAACACTCCCTTATTGCCTGTTGATTACAATTGTTTTGAGGTTTGATCATTGAATCAATAACCTTCAAGCATGCTGTTTTATTGATAAATATCTAAATCGGATTGTATGAAAATAAGTCGAACACTTTTATTGCTGCTAACAAGTATGCTATTCATTTATAATAGTCAAGCAGCTGTTGCAATACAGAATTCAGATCAAAAATCCATCTTCGAATATTCTGCCAAAGAGATGGAGCAAACGTTTCAAGTAGATTGGGGCTGGAAAGAAAAACTAGGGTGGTGGTTGGTTCGGAAAAGCTATAAGCGTACGCTATCGACGAAGCATCTTCTTAGTGAAAGGGAAGATTCAACCGAGTGTTATAAAATTGAATTGGTAACTGGTTATGTTTTTTATGCTCGGAATGTAAGAGTCGACGGACGAAATGTAAAGTATAGAAACTGTTCGAATGATCACTATCGGTTTAAGATTTCGCAACAAAAAGTTGCTTACATCTGGGATAAAAATGGAAAAATCATTTTTTCTAATGAAAGTCAAGAATTAG
>JALEHC010000111.1 GCA_022763215.1 Saprospiraceae bacterium | reverse complement strand
TTTACAGCACCTGGATCCAAGCGGAAAGGCCCTGATGCTTGTACGGTACGACGGTCACCAGAAGGCAAACCTTCCGCACACATTGACCATGCATCTGGATCCGATGAGTTTGGTGGATCAATAAATGCATAATCGATAAATTCTGTACTCCCTGGATTATACGCGCTTCCGCCAAATGTAAATGGCGTACCATCACGCCACGTACCGGAAAGGTAGTTATAGTATTCCTCTGCCGTATTCGGATCAATAGTTCCAGGAGCAGGAGTAGGAGCAATATTATTATTGAAATAGGTAAAAGAAGACATTCCTATCTCGCCTCCATTTTCATCCAATGGCCCACGGAAATAATCAACCCCCAAAATTGGTACCTCATCACAATAAGTATTCACACCACTACAGTCACAAGTACCTGCCTGTCCATCCAAGGCATCAACATTGTATACATAAGCCAAACTACGATCAACATCACAACCAATGTAGTCATCCACGTAACATCCCAAGTCTGGATCCACCCACATGGCAAAGAAAGTAGAATCGATACTCTCAATCGCACGGTTAATCAGCTTGTAGCGCTGGAATGTCATATTGTTCACCTCATCATTGGTACGGTACGAGAAAGCCTGTACCTGGACCTCCATCTGAATTGGTGTTTCACTCCCCGTCTGTTCGTGTACGTTACCTGCATCGTTATAAATCCAGAAAATCATCTGGTCAGGATACTGTGGCTGTGGACATCCACGAATTTCGATAATTGGATAATCACCATCCGTTGGGTCATACAATCCATTACCATCACGGTCGAAGAAACCAGCCAAACCCTGGTTCGTATTTGGCAAATCAAAGCCAACTTCTTCTGCGAAGAACTCGTTACCACGAGCTGGCCAAGTTTTGATCTGGGTGGGTATACTTGCTGGATCATAAGCAATACCAGCTTCCACAGCTACATTATAGTTTGAAATATGCTGGTCAATACTTTCTGCATCTACAACGAAAAATTGATCCCACTTAGCACATGTTTCTTGATCTGTACGACCAGATACAGGGTCAAGAGGGCCAGGATAAAAATCTGACTGACCAGAAGACGTACCGTAAGTCTGAGCTGCAATTTTCAAGTTATCAGCAGGGTCAACACCACCCAGCCATACAGCACCAGCGAAAATAGAAGAAACGTCTGGTATTTCAGGCGGAGTATTTGGTACAACATACTGGCCATCACCAGAACCATCCCACCAAACATCACCACCAACCAAGAGACGAGCTCTTACGTTGTTAATGGCCTGGTCAATCTGAGCTGTTGCGTTTACACAATCTTCTCTGAACTTGACCGGCTTATTTTTTGCAGTTTTTCCCGGGTTAGGATTGATGTGTGCCATTGCCACAGTCGCGAAACCAAGGCAAAGGAGCATCAATATCCGAGATTTTAAATTTTGCATAATAAAATTATTTTTAAACATATATATCAAATCAATAAGAGGTGACACACCACCTCTTACTCTGTTAATTCCTTCCAATTAGAAATCAAAGATTGCACCAACGTAAATACGTCTTGGCAAACTGAAATTGTTTGGATTCAACAATGCCCACTGGTAAGATGCCAAATAAGATTCCAACTGACGCCCTGTAGTAGGGATAGTAGCAATCTGATCCTGACCAATTGGAGACTGAAGGAATCCATCATCAGTCGGAGAACCTGTAACAGGGTATACATTGATGATATTACGACGATCCAACAAGTTGGAAATACGAGCATAAACGTTGAAGTTCAGCTTGTTTCCGATTGTAAAGGATTTGTCTACACGTAGGTTTACTGTGAACGTCCATGGTCTTCTCGCACCATTGATCGCACCAATAATCTGAGAACCACCCAATTCTTCAGGTACAACATTCTCTGTATATGGACGACCTGATACTGCAATTGCCTGTAGGTTTACACCTGCATTTGAAAAAATATCTTTTCCAAACAATCTTGGGCCATTGTATTTCTTACCAGAACCATAACGGAAGTCTGCTACCACATTGATACGGTGACGTTCGTCAAAGCTCAATGGGAAGATATTACGAATAATACCACGGTTGTTCAAACCTCTTGAAGAGGAAACGCTTGAACCAGTACCATCTGCAAACTGCAATGTATAGTTGGCCTGAAGTGAAACATTTCCTGTTCGTCTCAGGTCATACTGGAATGAGAAACCTTTTACGGTACCAAAGTCAATGTTGTCATAAGTAATATACTGATTACCCTGTACTCTAACCGGACGAACCACACGCTCCTGGATCATATCTCTCAACTCTTTATAGTAAGCTGAGATTTTCAATGCAGATGCATTAGAAAGTTTCTGCTGGAAACCTACTTCATAATCAATTGTACGCTCAGGCTTAAGGTTTGGATTGTTCTTAATCTGATTCGTTGTTTCATTAAAGTAGAAGTAGTCTCTTGGAGTTGCGATCGTATTTGATGGTGGACGCTGTACCAATACATCGTAGTGTGCAAAGAAGTTAGCTTCTGTAGAAATCGGGAAAGAGAATGCCAAACGAGGCATTACATTTACCTGAACTTCATAATCTTCAAAAGATGCTTCCGGATTATAATTCTCGCTACGGATGTAGTTGTCATCTTCTTGTGCTGCAGGGTCAACGTACTGAGGACGTAGGATGTCATTACCAACAGCCAAACGGAAATCGTTTACAGGTGTACCATCTGCACGGAACCATTCTTCTCCATTACGGTAAGCTTGTACTGCATCACCAGAAGGTGTCAAGTACACTTTATAATCATCACCAATATTACCTGGGCGATCCCCACCAAAGTTTGAGTGATAATCAGATGCCCCCATGATCTCATACAAAGAGAAAAGATCTTTTAATACTTTTGTATTCGCATCATAGCGGTCAACACGTACACCTACACGGAAGATGATATCTTTGAATGAGAAACGATCCTGCACATAAAATGCCTGATAAATCGGACGGTTAGGTGCTACCGGGAAAGTTCTAATTCCTGTAACCGGATCTCTTGCAGTAAAGTATTCTTCGAAGTTACCATCAAATGGATTACCCAAATAATCATAACCAAAATAGCCAATCAGACCAAGGTCATTCAACTCACGAGCAGAGAACATATCGAGGCTCAAATCATCTGGATTCAATCCATCTACATTTACATACTCATTAAGTGGTTGACCTGTCATTTCACGTACACTTCTGAAAAACTGGTTTTCTGGCTGTTCCGCCAAATCCAAGTCATAAAGAGTTACTGTGGAATCAATCCCCAATCCATCGAAGCCAGGTACAACAATAGAACCCACTTCTTGTCCGAATTGTACACCTGAAGTATCTGTCTCCAGACCTACACCATTAATATGGTTGTTAGCCAGCTGACGCATAGCGTTCCACAATCCACGTGGCGCTACTGAGTAACTACGGCTAATACGCTGCTCGTACCAGAAACCAACCTGAATAGAGTGACGACCTGCATCTGAACCACCAGGAACGATGTCAAAGTTCGCGCTACCATTAAATGTATAACGATCAGCTTCACTCTTATTCACTGTATTATAAACAGCACCTACATTAGAGTGGAAATTCCAAGTAGATGTGTTTCTGAAAATCGTACCGTTTTGAGCAGGGAATTCTTCTCTAGTTAGGATGTCACCTAGCTCAACCAAGTCCGGAAGGAAATAGTTACCTACCTGCGTATTCAAAGCAGTTGGGTTACCTTCTCCATTTTGGAAATCAATTCCCAAGAAATTATTGAAGTTAGCCAATGTCGGATTGTATTGACTAGGCGTATACGATCTAAGAATTGGACGGTAGTCATTATGAAGGAAATAAGGATTACCATTATTATCTGCTTCTAACGAAATAGATGGTAACCACTCGATATCAAAAGTACCATAATGTCCATAGCGGAATAGATTATCGCCGTGGCGAATATCTTCCACATCAGATTCTTGTCTTTGATAACCAAACTGCAACTGATAGTATGCATTTTGGATTAAAGAACTATTCTCTGCTTTTGCTTCTTCTTCATTTTGAGCAGCTGGCCCACCCAAACGGTGACGGAAACGGAAGTTACCACGATAAACCAAGCTATTCTGAGCAGGGTTGTTGTGGCTGTTCAATAGTCTCCAACCTCCTGGTGTAAAGAAGTTTTCGGTATCATTATAAGTACCCGTTAGCGTAATGTCGATCGCATCACTCAAGCGCGCATCGATTTTTGCCGTAAGGTCATAACGAGTAAACTCTTCATTTGGTCGATAGTCCAATGCTTCTGCATCTCCATCAACAAGGAAATCAGCAGCAACGCCGTCAGTACCTCCAATATCAATAAGTGGATTAGCTTCCAGCTCTAGTCGCTTCGCCTCATTAATGCGGTATACATCAATTGCTGGTGGATCATCATCAAACTGATAAGTATAACGGCCAGAAAGACGGAAGCCAAGAATAGACGTCTTGGAACCATCGCCATTATCACGCAACCAGATCGGTCCACTCAAGTTGAAACCAGCCAAGCTTTGGCGGTAAGGGTCAAGGTATTCAGATGTTTCTACTTCCACACCACCGGAGAACTTCTGAGAAGGCCCTTTAGTTGTGATAGAGATAATACCACCTGTTACGTCACCATACTGTGCTTCCACACCACCTGTAATAACCTGCAACTGTTCAATTTCAGATTCAGGAATCAGGTTACCAGAAACACGAATACCATCTACGTAGTAGTCTGTTGCATTAGAACGAGAACCACGGATGGTAACGGCGCCACCTTCATCAGATGACGAAAGACCAGCAGTAGTTGCTGCCAGTGCGTTAATGTTACGAGTTGGGAGCTGACGAATGTTTTCACTCGTGATAGTTGCACCCTGCGTCGTATTATCGAAATCGACAAGAGGAACTTTGTATTCCGTTACAACGATTTCATCAAGAACGACACCTTCCGGTATCATTTCAATATCGAGCTTGTTTACTCTGCCCGCTGCTACTTTAATTCCAGTAATTCGTTGTTTCGCGAAACCAATATAGCTTACTTCAACGGAGTAAGTACCGGCTTCGAGGCCAGAAAAAACGTAGTTACCGTCAAAGTCGGTACTAACGACTGCTTTCTGAACTTCATTCTGGAAAAGCACAACATTGGCAAAAATAACTGGCTCTTTGCTTTCTTGTTCCGTTACCTTCCCTTCGAGGGTGGTTTGTGCCACAACGACGGTAGTGGTAAGAAAAAGCATAAAAAACAAGAGTAAATAACGTGCCATAAATCAAGTTTTTAAATTCGACCAAACGAACATAGATCGTCGAAGCTGCTTGAGGGGGTGTTCAGTTGTCAGGTTTGAGAATCAAATCTGACGAGTAGTAACTTTTCAGCAGTTTTTTCATCTGCACTTCCGTGCTTTCGCAAATGCAAATAGAAACGCTTTGAAGTAAACTTTTGTGTTGGCTGAAGTTTCCCGAAAACATGCTCTTAGACCAGTGCACAATGTTAAGAAAATTCAAATGTATTTCAAAAATTTTCACTTTTAGCTTGTCTTTAATGTGACAATAGATTTGGGGTTTTATTTTTTTGGGAACATATATGTGCCAAAATAAAATAACCACCACTCAATCACTGCTGACAGCTGTCGGTGTCCATCAATTGTTTTTCGTCTTTCGTTGTTCTCTTTCCGGTTTTTAAGGGAATATTAACAGAGCTGAATTAGGCTATTTAAAAGCTTATACTGGCTTTTTTTATAGCTTTTTTTGCGGTGTGTTTCTTTTTTATTGAAAGCATCACTGTTACAAAAATAGTGATTAGTTGTAAAGTGAGGCATCTAAATTATTTAATAAGTCAGGTTTCTGATTTTATTCTTTATTGTGAGTAGTTTCTAATCTTTAACGATCCGAATGAAAATAACGCTTCCAGGCCTATGGACAGGCAGCTATGCCAAATGCGTATGCGTCTAATATCTGACAAATATAATTTAGCCACCTTTATATTTCCCGCAAAGGGAGAAAGAAAATATGCGGTCGGTTTCCTAAAGTCTTTTATTTTTGTTGATGTTTTTAGCGTACGCCCAAAAAAGATGCATCCCATGAAGTTTTTTCTGCCGTTTTGCCTGCTTGCTATCTGGCTATTTGCCGCTTGCCAGCCCAATCAGAATGCCACAACCGAGGAGACTCTGTTTGAGGAATATTACATCCGTTTTCTGGAACCTGAAAAAGAACTGATGGCTTATGCTACTTTTCAGGAGGGAGATTCTCTTGAGTCGGCTAAAGCTAAAATATTTTTTGGAGGTGTGTCTTTTCAAGGAAGTGGTATGCAAGTGAGAAATTTGCCGAAAGGCATCGTCCGCTATACGTATAAACTTAAAAGTGCTAATTATCAGCCCCCATTCAAATTCAGATATAAAAATGACCTGGGAGAACAAGTGGAGGAAACTGTGCAAATGCAGGGCATAGGCAAGTTTGAGGTGACCGATTCTATCAGTCAGGGTAAAGGTATGAACCTAACGATAGAAAACGGTAATCTGAGTGAAAACGAGCAATTCATCTTATTATTCACGGATCAGACCAAGCGAGCCTTCTCTATACCGATTATGGGGCCTACTGCACGAAATAATTATCGATTGCAAGCTAGTCAGATCAGCAAACTGTCAAAAGGTAAAGGGCAATTATACTTGGTAAAGAAGCAAAATATTACCCGCGAGGAAGGCAATCGAAGTATTTCTTGCAATATTGAGTACTATTCCAACACCATTGATATTGAGGTTTTTGACTAATGACCAGCCCAATTTTATAGTTTTACTATCAGAAATGTGGTTTTTTGTTTAAAAAGTGTTTCAAGGCTTTCCTTTTATCATCAAAGAGTTTTTATCTTTGCCCTCAATTTGGGCTGAGGGTACGTATCAGGCCTCTCCCTTCGATCGCATGGCCTAATCTCTCCGTCACAAAGGATGATTTATTAAAAACATCCCGTAAACCAATTAAGAATGCCAAAGGATACTTCCATCAAATCAGTATTAATTATAGGTAGTGGCCCTATAATCATTGGTCAAGCTTGCGAGTTTGACTATTCAGGATCACAGGCCGCTAGGTCGTTGCGAGAAGAGGGAATTGAGGTGAGCCTCATGAACTCTAATCCTGCCACCATTATGACTGATCCGGTTACTGCCGATCATGTTTATTTGCTACCACTTACTGTAGAAAGCATCATTCAGGTGCTCGAAGAGCGTCAAATTGATGCGGTTTTGCCAACAATGGGTGGGCAAACTGCTCTGAACTTGGCTATTGAAGCCGGTAAACTTGGCGTTTGGGAAAAATACAATACACGCCTTATAGGTGTTGATTTGGATGCCATCGAACTTGCCGAGAATCGGGAAGCTTTTCGTCAGCACATGATCGATATCGGACTTAAGGTCGCTCCTTCTTTTATTGCTAATTCCTTTTTAGAGGGCAAAGAAGCTGCTCAGAAAATTGGTTTTCCACTTGTAATTCGTCCTTCTTATACCCTTGGTGGTACTGGTGGTGGATTTGTGCATAAGCCAGAGGAATTTGACGCAGCACTTCGCCGTGGTCTAAATATGTCGCCTACACACGAGGTACTGGTTGAAAGAGCGGTTTTGGGTTGGAAAGAATTTGAGTTAGAGCTTCTGAGAGATGCAGACGATAATGTCGTTATCATTTGTACAGTCGAAAACCTCGACCCAATGGGTATCCATACTGGTGACAGTATAACGGTTGCACCAGCGATGACACTTTCAGATACTGCTTATCAGCAAATGCGCGACGAAGCTATACAAGCGATGCGTTCGCTTGGTAATTTTGCAGGGGGGTGTAATATTCAGTTTTCACAAAATCCGGAAACGGAAGAGCTGATCGTTATCGAAATTAATCCCCGTGTTTCGCGTTCTTCTGCTTTGGCGTCAAAAGCAACGGGTTATCCTATTGCAAAAATTGCTGCTAAACTGGCCATCGGATATACACTTGATGAACTGAAAAACCAGATCACCAAAACAACTTCGGCTTACTTTGAACCAACACTGGATTATGTAATTGTGAAAATGCCTCGTTGGAACTTCGAGAAGTTCCTTGGCTCAGACCACTCTCTTGGACTGCAAATGAAGTCGGTAGGTGAAGTTATGGGTATTGGTCGCAATTTCCTTGAAGCACTGCAGAAAGCTTGCCAGTCATTGGAAAACAACCGTATGGGACTTGGTGCAGATATGAAAGAGTGGATCAGAACTTCTGATATTCTCGAACGTCTGGAGAAACCAAGTGAGGATAGAATCTTCCGTCTGAAAGATGCACTTCGACTTGGTGTACCAGAGAAAACCATCCAAAAACTGACTAAAATTGATCCGTGGTTCATCAAACAGATCAAGCAATTGGTCAAAATGGAGCAAAAGCTACAGCGCTTTAATGTACCAGAAGATATTACCGCAGAATTTCTATTAGAATTGAAGCAGGTAGGATATTCTGATGCGCAGATTGCCTGGTTATTGCGCGTAAGCGAGGATGAAGTGAGCAAGCATCGTAAAAATCTTGGCATTAAGCGTACCTATAAAATGGTAGATACCTGTGCGGCTGAATTTGAAGCACAGACACCTTATTTTTACTCTACTTTCGATTACGAAAACGAGAGTATTCCAACAAACAACAAGAAGATAGTTGTACTCGGCGCAGGTCCTAACCGAATCGGCCAAGGTATTGAGTTTGACTACTGTTGTGTACATGGTTTGCTAGCGATCAAAGAGGTTGGGCATGAAGCCATCATGGTAAATTGTAACCCAGAGACAGTATCGACTGACTTTGATATGGCCGATAAGCTTTATTTCGAACCTGTTTTCTGGGAGCACCTAGATGAAATTCTGGAATTAGAAAAACCAGAAGGTGTAATTGTACAATTAGGTGGTCAAACAGCCTTGAAGCTTGCGCAAAAATTCCATGAAAAAGGAATAAAGATTATCGGTACTTCTTACAATGATATGGATTTAGCCGAAGATCGCGGTGAGTTTTCTGATTTGTTGAAAAAGCTAGATATTCCATATCCGAGATATGGTGTAGCGGATGATGCTGATCAAGCACTTAAAATTGCCAATGAAGTAACCTATCCAGTACTGGTCAGGCCATCTTATGTACTAGGAGGTCAGCGTATGCGGATCGTCATCAATGATGAAGAGTTAGAGCGTCAGGTTCTGAATATTTTCAAGCACATGCCTGATAATCGAGTGCTGATCGATCAGTTCCTTGATAGAGCGAAAGAAGCAGAGATTGATGCCATTTGTGATGGTGAAGAAGTGCACATTATGGGTATCATGGAGCACATTGAGCCAGCAGGTATTCACTCAGGCGATAGTTCGGCTGTTTTGCCAACTTACAGTCTTTCAGTAGAAGCAGTGAATAAGATGGTGGAATATGCCAACAAACTGGCTAAAGCACTAAAAATCAAAGGGCTTATCAATATTCAGTTTGCGATTAAAGGCGATAAAGTGTATGTCATTGAAGCAAACCCAAGAGCTTCAAGAACCACGCCATTTATTGCGAAGGCTTACAAAGTACCCTACCTAAAAATTGCTACTAAAATAATGCTTGGTACACACAAGCTAAAAGACTTTGATATCAAGCCACAGCCAAGCGGTTATGCGATTAAGGTACCGGTTTTCTCATTCAATAAATTCCCGAATGTTGATAAAAACCTGGGCCCGGAAATGAAATCTACAGGTGAAGAAATCCGATTCATCAAGGACTTATCAGATCCATTTTTCATTGAGCTGGACCGTCAGAGAAATATGTATTTAACACGTTAAAATAAATATTGTGCTATTAAAAAAGCCACCTCCAGAACATTGGAAGTGGCTTTTTTTATTAGTCACTGAATCAAAAAAAAAGCGACATCGAAGAATCGATATCGCCTTTTTTTATTTTCTGTATCTGGAAAGATTAAATCTTATTCAGAAGTTTAGTTGTAATAATGGTGCCATCTCTGTTCAAAAGTTGAACAAAGTAAGTGCCTTTCGGCAAATCACGAATATCAAACTGATCATTTGCACTAGCGTCAAACAACTTTACTTGACGACCAGCTACATTAAAGATAGCGACTCTTTTAGCGATACCATTATCTTTAATAGAAAACAAACCGTTTGATGGATTAGGGTAAAGGCGGATAGATTGTTTTTCCACATTTACGGTTCCGTTTGGTGTTTCGTTAAAGTAGAACACACCTGTCACATTAGCATCTGGATTATCTACTTCTTCCACCTTAACTTCTATGATTGCGCTGCCATTACTTGCACCTTGACCTCCATTTGGTGGATAAACGTGAACGATCAGATCACCCGTTTCATCAGGTACCATTGTGAAATTTTGTGTTTCCACATCAGTGAAATAACATAAATTCTTATCACAAACAGCAGTGGTCCATGTTTCAGTCATGGAAACGATTGTTCGGTTCCAAACATAATCTTTTTCTTCTCCACTTGTATTGGTCACGCTACTGTAAGCCGCAACATCTGTGTCGCCATTGACAACTTCCGCCATTGCCACAGGTGGGTCAATAGTAAGCTGTGCATTTGCCGCAAAGGTGAAAGAAAATAAAGAAAGTAGTATAAGTATATTTCTTTTCATAAGCTGATTATTTACAAATTGAAAACCCGAAAGAATAAAAAATACTCTTTCGGGTCTCAATTTACATTAATATTTGCACAAATGTAAACCTATATTCATAATTGTCTATCGGCTTACAGCTACTTTGTATGTCAACTGCTTATCTGCACTACTTACATTGATGTAGTACAAACCATTTGGTAGCTCAGAAGTATTCAACTCAATAGTGTGCTGACCAGCAGCAAACTGCTGAGCAGAAACACGTTGAACGCGCTGACCAAGTGTGTTGATTACATCTACATTCAAGAACATTGACTCTGCCAATGTGAAGTTCATTGTAGCATTTGCATCTGTTGGATTAGGGAAGA
>JALEHC010000633.1 GCA_022763215.1 Saprospiraceae bacterium | reverse complement strand
TTTTTCAACCAACCAAAACAATCTATGTATCGAATTTTATGCAAAACGCTCTTTCTGATGGGGCTGCCGTTTTGGCTGTTTTCCCAAGATAATGTCACACTTAGTGGCACGATCAGCGAAGCTGAAACCGGGGAAACACTCATTGGAGCCACCGTACTTGTGGAAGAACTCAATCTGGGTACTTCAACCAATGAATACGGCTTTTTTTCTCTTTCGGTGCCGAAAGGAAAAAAACTGACCGTCATTTACAGTTATGTAGGCTTTAACTCTATTAGCCGAGAAATTACCCTTCAGCAAGATGAACAGATCGACATCGAACTCTCATCTGGAGTCAACCTCGATGAAGTAGTTGTAAAAGCTAATTCTTTCGAAGAACAACTCCGCTCTACCGAAATGAGTGTAGAAGAAATTAGTACCAAAGAAGCAAAACTGGTTCCGGTTATATTTGGCGAAAGCGATATCCTGAAAACCATTCAGCTAAAACCAGGTATCCCTTCTGGTTCTGAGGGTACCACCGGATTGTTTGTCCGAGGTGGAGGTTCTGACCAAAACCTGATCGTACTGGACGAAGCGGTTGTCTACAATGCCAATCACCTTTTTGGTTTTTTCAGCACCTTTAATACAGATGCGGTCAAAGATCTGAAAATTTACAAGGGTGGTTTTCCGGCTCAATATGGCGGTCGTCTTTCTTCTGTAATTGATGTCAAACTAAAAGAAGGAAACAGCAAAAAATTTGCTGGTTCAGGCGGTATCGGCCTAATTTCTTCCCGCTTGACATTGGAAGGACCGATTCAGGAAGACAAATCTTCTTTTATGGTTTCCGGGAGAAGAACTTATGTGGATATTTTCACTCGGCTTGCCAACGATGCCAATGAAGGCAATGAAGACTTTACCCCCATCCCTGATTACTACTTTTATGACCTCAATACCAAAATCAACTTTAAGTTTGGTGAAAAAGATCGCCTCTTCTTAAGTGGTTATTTTGGTCGGGATGTTTTTGGCTTCTCGAACGACTTTTTCAATTTCGACTTTGATTGGGGGAATGCGACAGGAACCGCGCGCTGGAATCACATCTTCAACTCCAAGTTGTTTGCGAATACCACTTTTACTTATTCTGACTATCAATACAATATCGAAAATCGGATTACTGGCTTTTCATTCAAAGTCGGATCTAATATCCAAGATGCTACGCTGAAGACAGATTTCTATTATGCCATTAATAATAAAAATACTATCCGGTTTGGAGCGACTGCCACTTATCACCAGTTTACGGTTGGCCGCCTTCAGGCAGGTAGCACGGATGGTGATATACAGTTTTCAGCAGGTCAGGATTTTGACGGTATTCAAGCCGGTGCTTATGTCTCAGATGAAATAACATTTTCACCTCGCTTTAAAGCAAATGTAGGGCTTCGCCTGAGCGGGTTCTTCAATGATGGCAGCAATTATTTTGGCCTTGAGCCAAGAGCCGCCCTCAATTATACCCTCAATCCACGCGTATCATTCAAGGCTAGCTATGCAAAAATGTATCAATACCTGCACTTAGTTGCTAACTCCGGTATTGCACTGCCAACGGATATTTGGTATCCTTCGACCGAGAATGTAAAACCACAAGCCTCAGACCAATTTGCAATTGGAGGGTCTTATTTGCTCAACAGAAGTCTCTTCTTCAATATTGAAGCTTATTACAAATTACTGGATAATCAGATTGAGTTTGTCGATGGTGCTCAGCTTTTCGCAAATGATAACCTGGAGCAGGAATTTGCCATCGGCAAAGGTCGCTCTTATGGGCTTGAGTTTTCTATAGAAAAGAAAGAAGGTGCACTGACTGGCTGGATCGGCTACACGCTATCGTGGACCCGCCGAGGTGATTTTACGCTTTTGGACGACAACCAGTTTTTTGAGCAAAGCCGTTATGGTGATTTTGCGCCGATCTATGATCGACGACATGATATTTCGGTAGTGGCTATCTACGAAATTAACAGAAGATTGACGGCTACTGCCACTTTTGTATACGGTTCAGGCGATTTGAGGTGGCTACCAAACGGTCGATATACTTTTCAGGACATATATGGTCAGCGCCTAAATCCGGTTGTTCCGGTTTATGAAGACCGAAATAATTTCAGGCTTCCGGCTTACCATAGACTTGATCTTGGTTTGGTGATCAAATTTTTCCCAAAATGGGGAGAGAGTGACCTAACCATCAATGTAATCAATGCATACGATCGACGAAATACATTTTTTATATACCTAGAACCCGAAACAGTGACGGACCCTCTCACCAATATCGAGTTACCGACACGCATTGTTGCTAATCAGGTTTCTCTATTCCCAATTTTACCTTCATTAACCTGGAATTTTAAATTTTAAGAACATGAACATCAAATATTTTCTATTCATATTATCTGGGCTTTTTGTTTTTTCTGCTTGTGATTTAGAGCAGGAAGTTGACATTGAACTTCCGGAATTCGAGCAGGCTATTGCGTTGGAATGTTATCTCGAGCCTGGTAAGCCATTTCGATTACTGATGACTCAGGCTGATCCATTTTTCGCGCCATTGCCAGCATTGGATGAACAATTTCTTTCAATGCTTTTAGTCGATAGTGCGGAAGTAACCATCACGTACGAAGGTGAAACCATTGCATTAAGAAACCAATTTAGTCTCGATCCTGGTCAGATTAAATTTTTCAATTACGTAGCTAACGAGATCGTACCAGAAGCTTATGGCACATCATTTGATTTAAATGTAGTCACAAAAGAAGGCGAAACTATCTTTGCATCGACTACCCTGCTTGAGCCTGTACCAATTGATAGCGTAGTGATTGAGCCAGATGATGAAATTCGCAATGATACCCTGTTCTATCGAGCGCTTACCTACTTTACTGATCGCCCAAACGAAGCAAATTTCTATCGGCGTATGTTACATGTCAGTAGCCTTGACAGTTTGCCGGAACAAGACTTTGTGACAGACGATCGCATTGTAGAAGACCGGGTAGTATTTGGTTCGTCTTATGAATTTATTGCAGGGGATACCATTATCAATACCTTGTTCCATATTGATGAAAACTATTACAACTACTTGGAGAGTGCCCAAAATGCCATCAGTGGTAATTTTAATCCATTTGGACAACCAAGCCCAATTATTTCAAACTTGGAAGGATCTGCGAAAGCAATTGGAGTATTTACGGGACTTACGTATGATCGAATTACAAAAATTGTTCCCGAATAAAAGGAAAGGATATAAAAATGAAAAGGCCCCGATCAGATTGATCGAGGCCTTTTCCTTATGAAGATGATTTAGTAAAAATCAATCTTAGTTTTTGATAAGGTTACCAAGCTCAACGTGTGGCTTAACAACACTTCTTCTGTTTTCTGATCTTCCGTCAGCACTATCGTTGTCACCAACTGGCTGCGTATCACCGCGAGTTACAGCAGATACCTGGTTAGCATTAACACCTTCTTTCAAAAGACGGTTAACGATAGACATTGCACGCTTGTAACCAAGTTCCCAGTTGTCAGCGTAAGAAGCACCTTCTTTAACTTTCTGATCGTCAGTGTGACCTTCAACCAAGATAGTCAATTCTGGATTTGCTTTTAGCTTTTCAGCCAATTCTGCAATAGCAGAACGCTCATCAGAATCTACACGGTAAGAACCGCTGTTGTAGTTTACTGGAGATTTTGTTACAACGAACAACTGACCATCTCTGTTTTCAAGAGACAACCCGCTTTCTTTGTACTTGTTGAAGATACCGTCGATTTGCATTCTAAGGTCTTCCAATTCTTTCTCAGTAGCAGTCAATTCTTTTTTAACGTTAGCAACTTCGTTCTTAGTTGCATCCAACTGAGATTTGATGTTTTGGATTTCACCGTTAAGACGAGCTTTTTCAGACTCCATCTCTGCAGCAAGCGCATCTTTTTCTTCCTGAAGCTGCTTCACCTGCTCCTGAGTTTCAGCAAGTGCACGATCAGTTGCTTCTTTAGCAGCCACCAACTCGTCGTACTTTTTCTTAGAAACACAAGACTGAGTAAGTCCAACTACTAGGAAAAAAACCAATAAATTAAGTATTAGACGCATGTTCGTTTAGTTTGATTAAATAAAAATAAATTTAGTATTTCCAATTATCGTAAGAACGTGATAAACTAGTGATTTGTGCAGCTCAAAGGTAAAAAAAGCCTGCATTAATTTATAATAATGCAAAACAATAGATAATTTTTGATATAACAAAAGCCCTCGACCAATAAATTACCGCCTCTGCGCCTTATTTTTTCATTGCTTGCCTCAGTATTCCTTTTTAAGGTAGGTTTTCGCTAATTTTGGGTTCTCTTTGGTGCAATTTGATAAAAATACTATTTTTGCATCTCCCTCTGAATCAGAGGTCAACTTTCTTGACTAAATGTCTGAATATCAAATGGATTATCAACTTATTGAAGAAGGTGGTTTCAAGTATATCGAAACAAATGGTGGAGACGAAAACTTGATGCTCCTCCACGGCCTTTTTGGCGCCTTGAGTAATTTCAAGGGTATTATTGACCACTTCGGCGATAAATATAACGTCATTGTTCCTACACTCCCAATATTTGAACTTCCAATTCGCGAAGTTTCAGTTACCGGGCTCGTAGAAGCTGTTCATCAGTTTGTAGAGTATAAAGATTATGATAAAGTCCATGTCCTGGGCAACTCCCTGGGCGGACACATTTCACTTCTTTATGCACTCGCACACCCTGACAAAGTATCGTCTATCATTCTTACAGGTAGCTCCGGCCTTTTTGAAAGTGCCATGGGTACCAGCTTCCCTAAAAGAGGTGACTACGAATATATCAAACAAAAAACAATCGATACGTTCTACAACCCAGATGTAGCTACCAAAGAATTGGTAGATGAAGTTTTCGATACGGTTAATGATAGAAATAAAGCAATTCGCGTAGTCGCTACTTCTAAGTCGGCTGTCCGCCAAAACCTTGGTGATAAATTACACCAGATAGAAGCACCAACTCTGCTTATCTGGGGTAAACAAGACCAAGTAACGCCTGCTTTTGTAGGCGAAAAATTCAACGAATTAATCGAAAATTCCAAACTGGTTTTCGTCGATGAATGTGGACATGCTCCGATGATGGAAAAACCGGATGAATTTAATGCTCATCTGCAAAATTTCCTCGAAGAACTTGCTGCTAAAGAAGCTTAAACATAATCGTCATTGCTGACGCCATGGAATTGCCCGACTTGTTTTCACAATCGGGCAATTCTTATTTTTGGACACCTGCACCCAACAAAAATCTTTTCTTCTTCATCTTTTTGAAATAATGACCGTTTTACCAACTCCTAAAATACCCTTTCCTGTAAATTAGCGTTATACCAACAATCATATTAACCATTTTATACATGAAAAAATATCTGCTCTTATTACTGACTACATTCTACTTTTTTTCCTGCAAAACCAGTAAGGATGCTGTCCCAACGGTAACCATCGAAGAAAGAAATCTCGACACGCTTACCATCTCTGCTCCTCGTGAGGTAGCTCCAGAAGAACTAACCGAAGCTTCAGATTCGCAAGCCCCTATACCTCAAACTTTACCTGACTATAACGAAAGCTACCCGCTTACCAACGATCTGCTTCATACCAGACTTGATCTCAAATTTGACTGGGCAGCAGAAAAAGTAATCGGTACAGCTACGCTTACGCTAAAACCTTACTTTTATCCAACACAAGTGTTACAGCTTGATGCTAAAGGGTTTGAAATTTCAAAAATTCAACTCCTTCAGCCAAAAAACAAAGAGCTGGATTATACCTATGAAAACGATATCCTGAACATTCAACTTGATAAACAATACACACGATCTGAAAAATATCAGGTTCAAATTGATTATATTGCTCAACCTGCCGCTACCGGAGGTAGCGATGCTATCACTTCAAATCAGGGTCTCTTCTTCATTAATCCAAGAGGGGAACAACCTAATAAACCTCAACAAATCTGGACGCAAGGAGAAACCGAATGGAACTCACGCTGGTTTCCAACCATCGACAAACCTAACGAAAGAACCACCCAAGAGGTATTTGTCACGATTGAAGATCGCTTCACCACACTTTCCAACGGCCTACTCGTCAATTCCAAAAAAAATAATGATGGTACGAAAACCGACCACTGGAAACTCGATCAGCCTCATGCGCCTTATCTTTTCATGTTGGCTATTGGTGAATTTGCACGAGTCGAAGATAAATGGAATGATATTATAGTTGACTACTATGTAGAGCCTGAATACCAAGAAGATGCACGTGCTATTTTTTCCAATACTACTGAAATGCTGACTTTCTTTTCAGACAAACTTGGTCTTAGCTACCCTTGGCCCAAATACTCACAAGTGGTCGTCCGTGACTATGTATCCGGAGCCATGGAAAATACAACTGCTGTTATTTTTGGTGATTTTGTCCAGCGAAAAAAACAAGACCTCATCGATGATAACAACGAAAAAATTATCGCTCACGAAATGTTCCACCATTGGTTTGGTGACTTGGTGACCTGTGAAAGTTGGGCCAACCTTACCATGAATGAAGGCTTCGCTAATTATAGCGAATATCTCTGGCTTGAGCACAAATATGGTCGCGACGAAGCAGATTATCACATGTTTAATGAATGGGGTGATTACATCAACTCTACGCTCTCCAATGTGCACCCGCTTATCCATTTTGGGTATAATGACAAAGAAGATATGTTTGATCGCCACAGCTACAATAAGGGTGGCGCTGTGTTACACATGCTTCGTGCACAGGTTGGCGATGACGCTTTCTGGGCGGCACTCAATTTGTACCTGACAACACACCAATATACCGCCGTAGAAGCACATGACCTCAGACTTGCATTCGAAGAAGTGACCGGACAAGACCTAAATTGGTTTTTCAATCAATGGTATTTTGATGAAGGTCATCCGCAGCTCTTTATCACGCACAGCTACGATGATGGTGTCCTCTCTCTTACTGTTTCCCAAGATCAAGATCCTGAGAACATGAGAGCAATTTTTAAATTACCTGTGGCCGTTGACATTTACGAAAGTGCAGACAAAGTGACTCGCTTCGAAATTGTTGTGGATCAACGCAAACAAACCTTCGAATTTGAAGTACCGAGCAAACCGAAATTGGTCAATTTCGATGCAGAGAAAGTTTTGTTAGCAGAAAGACAAGAAGACAAAACGGATGAAGAACTGTTGTTTCAATATCGACATGCACCTAACTTTCTCGACCGGTTCGAAGCTGTCATCAAACTGATGAATAGTGAAAGTAAAGAAGCCAAAACACTGATGCAAGAGGCCATTAATGATCCATTTTGGTTTATTCGCGGAACTGCTTTTCAGCAAATAGACATTGAATCATCAGAAATCGATGCAGCTGCTATTCGTCGCCTTGCGGCAAATGATCCACACTCGGAAGTGCGGGCACTTGCTTATGAGTATCTTCTTGAGCTACAAGATCA
Organism: Saprospiraceae bacterium; assembly: GCA_022763215.1. Taxonomy (GTDB): domain Bacteria; phylum Bacteroidota; class Bacteroidia; order Chitinophagales; family Saprospiraceae; genus JALEHC01. The sequence goes on along the minus strand of JALEHC010000633.1, from coordinate 78 downwards.
GGATGCAGCCGAAATTTGCATGCAAACAATTGAGCAAGACTCTTCTTTTGTCGTTGTCGCCAGCGCTCTTGAACTACT
>JALEHC010000632.1 GCA_022763215.1 Saprospiraceae bacterium | reverse complement strand
CTGCAAAAAAATCGACGCCTCAAAAAAGAAAGTCAGAGACCAGCAAAAGCACAAAAAAGAAAATTGGTAAATCTAATGCAGCAAAAGAAAAAGTAGCTAGTCCGGACTTGTATGCACAAGAGGAAGAATTGCCCCAAATGGATGACTTAGCGGACAAAATGGTATTTGATGAAGTGACTGTACAACCAAGCGCGCCGGTTGCCATTCAGCAAGATAGGCTTCCTTCTATTCGCCCCAATATACTCACGGATTCCAGTAGATTTCAATTGGTGCAGGGTTCTGTCGTTAATCAAGAAGGGGAACCACTTATCGGAGCTACGATTTCTCAAATCAACTCTAATACCAATACATTCACCGATTTGAACGGGCGTTTTGCACTACGAATTGAAGAAGTTGATGACAGCCCTTTGCAGATTTCTTATACGGGTTATGAAGACCAACAAATCGAACCCAAACTGGCCGATAATTTGAAAGTCGTACTCAATGAAAGTCAAGAAGTTGAGGATGTAAATGTAACGGCTTTGCGCAAATCCAAAGCTCGAATTCAGGAACAAAGAAACAGCATACAAAAGGCCGACTTAACAGATTCGCCCAAACCAATTGTAGGCTTTGATAATTATCTGTTATACATCCAAAAAGAACTCAATTACCCTCCGATGGCGGAAGAAGCTAAAGTAGAAGGTGCGGTAAAACTACAATTCCGAATTGATGGCAGTGGCACACCAACTGACTTCAAAGTAATTGAAAGCCTTGGTTATGGCTGTGATGCTGAAGCCATGTTTATCATCAAAAATGGTCCGAAATGGGATAAACCAGGTATGGTAACCTATTCGGTCAAGTTTGAGCTATAATTCTGCTCCCCTTCGATCTTGTCCAATCGATCAAAAAAGTCGGGTAATGCATCTCTCACCAAAGCATTGGCAGCACTACTTAATAGTACGATTCCATAACCAGATGCTGGTTCAAATGCAATTTCCGCTCGGTAACCATTGACATAGCCGCTATGCCAAATGATTCTTTTTCCATTGCGTTGGAGTACTCGCCAGCCCATAGCATAATGTGCTGATTCGAGTAGGCGCCATGCGCGGAAGTGTCTTTCCCGTGTAGAAATGCGAATTCGTGGCTCAAAAATAGAATCCAAGGTAGCGGGTTGAATGATTTCAGGATGGTTACCCAGGAGCAAAGACAACCATTTTTGCATATCCGTAATGCTGGCGTGAATACCCGCAGCCGGTGACACATCAAAAAAGGTATTTTCCAATTCTTTCCGAGCATATCCATTGGCAATACGCTTATGCGGATAGGCCTTGTTGTTATTTTGCTGAAAAGCGGGGTATCCCAAATCTGCCTGCGTCATATTCAATGGCTTGAAAATGCGCTGACGCATCAGTTCGTCGTAGGTCTCGCCAGTTTTAGCTTGCAACACATCACCAATGAGGCAGTAGGCTACATTTTGGTAATTGTAATACGTTCCGACGGGATGTGCCACTGCTACATTAGGTAGCATTTGCTTAATTTCTTCGTATGGCACTTCCATATTTAGCAAATTGGAATACGTGTGCCGAGGCAAGCCCGTCGTATGGCTCAAGACATGTGCAAGGGTAAGATTTTGTGTAGCGGTGGAATCTTTTAGACGAAAGTCTGGCAAAAATTCCTTTACCCGATCATCCCAATCAAGCTGACCTTCTTGTACGAGTATTCCTGTTAAAACAGGTGCAAACCCTTTAGAAAGGCTGGCAATTCGAAAAACAGTAGAATCATTAATGGCTTGGCCTCTATTGATATCTTGTACACCCCAGCATTTCTGCGAAAGCAGGAAGGAATCCTTCACAATAGCCATAGCTAGTGCAGGTACACTATCTTGCTGAAGACGTTGCTCGATATAAGATTCGTATTGCTGTGCAAATGCTTTTAGAGGAGCCGGCACCGGAGGTGGTGTTGCTTTTTGCTCTTTTTTCACAGGAGGCCTAGGCTCAGTAATTTCATAATTCAAGAAGATACCGAGACACAAGATCAAGCCAGGGATCAATAAAATTCTTTTCCTCATTTTCTATTACACTATTCGATTGGAAGTGCGCCAAAGATAATTGTAAGTGACGAAACGTCAAAATGGACCGATAAAGTGCAATAGTTAAAACACTAAAGGTCAAAATTTAAGCCAACCGCAATTCGCCAGGCTTCGTCCAGTTCTTCGCCTTCCAGATAACCTACTGATTTATAGAGTACCAAGCCGTGGAAACGCAGTTTTTCCTGAAAAAAGGAGTTGATAAAAATTTCAGCTTGGGCACTTCCTCCAATCCCCGATTCATAATTTTCAATGGCATTAACACGGCCAATACTTATGGATGGCTGTCGCCAAATGTCGAGGTAGCCGTCGAGTTGTAGCCAGCTGTTGCTAAATAGTCGAGTTCCGCCCAATCGCAGGCCCCAGTTTGAAGCACCACTAAGTATACCTTGCCGGAAAGTAAAGGTGTAAATACGCTGATCAACTTTCAGGAAATTTTCGAATTGTATTTCTCCGCCAAAAGGGTTTAGTCCGGTTCGTACAACAGGCAAGTATTGCGTATTGCCGATAGGTATCATCCAGATATTGCCGTGGGTATTGCCATTCCACCAATAATTGCCAAAACCATGTGTAAAAACCATCCATTGAAATGGATTTAGCCAGTTGACGGCTGCCATGAGCTTGAGCTGATCAAGTGTTACAACCTCCTCGCCATAAAATTCATTTACTCGATCGATATAACCCGTTACGTCGCCATTGCTCCGAGCAGTGCTCGCTTGGATATAGATTGTGGCATCCTGAAAAGCTTCCAGCCAGAGAAAGGTTTCACGAAAGTGCATTTGGCCAGAAGCCAGCCATTTGTATTGTAAACAATTGGCCATGACGCGGTTAGCTTCACTTCCGCCCATATAAAATAAAATCCATTCTTGCTCCGTCACCAGTTTGCCAGTAGGAAGTTTTCCCCAATTGGCAATACCTCCCCCACTACCATAAGGTGGGAGTAGTTCGAGATGATAAAAATTTTCAAAAAAACCAGCTTGTCGGTATCGGGCTCCGTGGCCAAATATTTCGTGTTGGGTAAGCATGGTGAGGTGATCAATGGTCGCTTCTAGTAATAAAAATTTGAGTGCCCGATAAAGGCGTCCAAGATTGCGTTGCCTGCGTGTAGACTCGTCCGTAAGTTTGGCAGGAAGTACCTTCCATGCCGCATCGGAAGCAACTTTGTGAGCTGTGAGTAGTGTTTCGCCGGCAGCCATAGCCGAATAATGCTGATCATAGAGTAGCGAATAACTTTTCTGAGCGGCTAATGTACTCACCAGACAGGATAAACACAGCAGGTATAGGTATTTCATAGCAATGAATTTGATGTAAGTTATCTCAAAATAAGAAAAGTTGTTTTGGTTGGTCAAAGGAGTTGTGACGAACTTTTTTACGTCCTGATTATTCAAAAGGGTACACAAATATTTAAATCGCCTAACTGGTCAAATTGAGGTTTAAGGTCATTTCTAATGCTAAAAGCTCTCCATTGTCTAATAT
>JALEHC010000631.1 GCA_022763215.1 Saprospiraceae bacterium | reverse complement strand
TGGTAACAAATCAAACTTTTGATAATCGAGTTTATGTAGCCGATTTCTTTTTTACTTCTTGTCCGACTATCTGTCCAAAAGTAAAAAAGAATATGTTGCGCCTCTATGACAAATATGGCGACAATCCAGAATTTGCACTGCTTTCATACACCATCGATCCCAAACGGGACACCGTCGGACGATTGAAAGAATACGCAGCAGGCCTTGATATTACCAAGGAAGATAAATGGCACTTCCTGACTGGTGAAAAGGATAAAATCTATGAATTGGCAGAAGATTATATGAGCATTGCTGTCGAAGATCCCAATGCTCCAGGCGGATTTGATCATAGCGGATGGTTGTTACTAATCGATAAAAACCGCAAAATTCGCTCTTTTTGTGATGGTACAGACGAAAATGCCGTCACCGAATTTATGTCTGATATCGACTGGCTACTTGTCAACCAATAACATACTTTTCGCCCATGAAGCTGATACTTCATGGGCGTTCTTCTTAAGCCTTCCCCTTTAGCCAAGGGTGTTTTTCCAACAATCGGCCAGCCTGCTCTGGATTGACCATATGGATAAAAGCCCAGTAGCCTTGTGCATAATTTTCTGCATTGCGCCCCAGCTTTGCCGACATGGCTTCCGCTCCTTCCATTTCATAATGATGTAAAAAGCTCCTGAAATTTCGTAAATCCTTGCGGGAAATAGCCACCTGTTCGTTGATCACCACCCCAGTTACGGCTTGTCGCTGATGCGGACGCATCACTTTTAGCTTATCCGGATGCAATTCAAACGACTCATCCTTAATAATTTTTTGAATCCACTGAATCAATCGCCCGGTCTGAACTTCTGGATCAGGATGCGAAAAGACCATATCATCTGCATAACGCGAATACGTAAATCCCATTTTCTCACATAGTCCTTGCAGACGAGCATCCATTCTCTTGCAGATAATATTTGTCAATGCGGGTGAGGTGCAGGCGCCTTGCGGCAAATATCGCTCACTTAGCGCAACATGATACACCTTGTCGCATACTTTGGCTTCCGCCCGAGCCGAGTCGGTACAAACCAAAGCCAGCATACTCGCAATTCCTTCATTATAACCAAACGACTGAAAAAGCCCCTTCACCCGACGAAATTTTATAGAAGGAAAGAAATCCTTCAAATCCATTTTGATAATCGTTTGGTTATGCTGGTGGAGTTGAGCATTATCCACAATGGATCGCTTAGCGCGAAATGCCATAGCAGCCTCATGCAGGGGTATTTTTTCCAAAATCTGATCAAGCACAAATTCCTGTGCTTTTCGCAATAGCGGCTTGGGCGCCGAAATCAATCGCACTCCTCCGCTTCGCTTCGGAATCCGAAATCGCTGGTAATGATCTATCCCAGCAGCTTTTCGATGATAACACAACCACGACCATTGCCCTTCATTCAAGCCCGATAGCGCAGCCAGGTCGCTGGCATCCTTCAACTCAGGCAAACCAAGTGCCTGCAATTTATCGGTTTGACTTTCGTCAAATTTCAGTCCGGCTGACACGCCTTCCCCCAGATAAAAAGGTGTTTTTAGTCGCTGTGCCTTTTGTTGTTTTTGTTTCGCTTTTTGCTCTTCTGCTTTTCTTATTTTTCGAGCAGCACGCTCCTTTCGAACCCGCTCAATTCGAGCAATTCTTATTTTTTTCAAAATTTCTTCTACATCAGGTAGTTTGCGTAAAGCAGCATCAATTTTTCGCACTTCCGTGTAGAGAAGTTGTTGTTGTTTGACCGCTTCCTCCATTATTTTCATTTCCTCTGGCGATAATTTCAGGAAGCCCAACCGCATAATATCTTGCATGATGGCATACTGACGGCCATATAATCGCATATTTTCTTTCCATTCTTCCAGGCTGGTGGTTTTGCTGTTATTTGTTGACATCTTGGATTCTTTTTTGTTAACAGGGTTTACGTTTTAGGGATTAATCTGCTAAAAGCAATTGAGCGAGTGGTATCAACTCAGACTTGAGTTCCATTTCATATTTTGATAAGCTGAGGACAGCACCATCTTCAAAGTTCAAGTCAATGCGATACAATCGGTCATTATTCACTTCTATAGCAGTGGTCTGAGCAGGCTGTAGTGCTCTAAACTTGTCTACATGATCAACAACTACTCCTTCTTCCAAAAACTGGCGTTTTACAACTTTCTCTCCCAACAAAAAACAATCATCAAAGCCCGTTTTTAATGCGTCCCAGCTTGGTCTGCGCAGCAATTGTGCAATGCCCTGCGGTTGTTCAAAATGCAACTCATAACCTGCATTCTTTTCTACTTGCATAGTCAGTTTCTTGGTGATATTTCCGCTTTCGCTCGTCAGTTCTGCTTCGACGATACCAACTTCAGTTTTATGCGTTCCAAAGTAAGATAACGTAACTTCTTTCACTTGCTTTTTAAGATAAGCAAAATATTTCAAGCGCAATTCTATCGACAATTCCCGTACATCTTCGACTGCTTCAAAACCATCTTCCAGTTTGCGATCAATAAGGTTACGACCATTCAGAATAGCATGTCGATTGGTATCAAACGTTAGCCTCGACAAATCACCCATACTGCCTACTTTCCCATAAAAAATGATCTGATCCGTCTCATTTACTAGTAATTCCCAGAAATGGCCATCTTTTTCCAGGTATTCGTACATAATTTCATCTGTATCTTTCTGAAAAGCATATACTCTGAATTTGCCGTTAAACTCGTATACCCAACCTTCTTCTTCGCTGAGCACATCCATAAAATGAGAAACAGCCGCTTGCGTCGCAAAATAATTTTGCTTCCGCAGTTCTGCTTTTACTTCGAGGGTGCTCGTTTCGCCATTCAGAATCATCAGTGCTTCCGCCATTCCGAGCACAATTTCCTTGTCAATTGATTTTTGTTGCTTAGATGAAACAGACATGATTTGTTGTTTTTTCGGGTTTAGAAAGCCTAGACACACTTCCTTGACTAGTGGCGTGTTCCAAGACTTCCTGAAAATTATAATTTGAATCTCTGTTGAAATAGATTTATCGGACTTCTACTAGATATCGGATCGTGCATTGAGCCGACTTATACACGATGTATTCATTGTTGACCAAGTCGGCTCCGCCTTTCGCGTAAAGCGAATCATATGGGCCTTGTAACTTCAAATTGTCCTCATTCAGTTCATAACACCAATCTTGATGCTTCTTGATTTTTAGTTGCTTCCCGACATGTACATCGAAGAGTGCCAAAAAACCACGGTCTTGAGTACCTCTTGCCCAATATGAACCACGAAGCGAGGTATAATTCAGTGACTTCTGAAATTTATCGGCGAAGTACAAACCATACCCAAACATCTTTCCATTGATCATTGCATTGGCAGGACGCAAAACAAGTCCGGTTTTCAGGATAGACAACCAGTTTTCATTTCTGCTGCCATGCCAAAAGAGTTCTGTTTTTTTATATCTGGAGGTTCTGTAGTGTGCGTCAAAAGCTTTCTGAGTATGGACATTCTTTACCGCATAAGCCCGATAAAATTGAGCGGCATTAGGCCCCATCAGCTTCTTTATTCGTTTGATGACTTTGGGATCGTTTTCCGCTGTAACTTCTAGACCAAGGTCTCGAAGTAGATTGATCTCCTGTGCTTCTGATTCGTCATCTTTGTTAAGTTCGACTTGTCCGCGCATAACGTCCAGCGTCGCCTGTTCTGCTGACCATTTTTCCTCAGCGGCTGCCAGCAGTTCTTTTTCACTCTCCATTTGCCCGAGTAGATGAGTTCGAACATCTCCCATTCTTCTTGGTATGATCTGGAATAAGCGTAACAATTGATCATTGGCTTTCGCCAAATCGAAAGGTTGGCGTGTCAGTGCGACCAGTTCATCAAGTATAGCTTGCGCTTCTGCCACCTGCTGAGGACTTACCTGGTCGGCACGAACATTATAATTTTCCTTGATCGAATCCTTGGCATAATCCATTAGTTGCTGAACAAGTTCTTTAACAGCAGTTGCTTCTATGCCTG
>JALEHC010000630.1 GCA_022763215.1 Saprospiraceae bacterium | reverse complement strand
GTGTGGTCAGATACCCAAATTTACAAGGGACTACTTCTTAAAACAAAAAATCCCGAATCTTCAACTCTCTTGAAAATTCGGGATGACTCATGTTTATGCGACTAGTTCTTTCTTTTTTGCGATTTTCCGGATGATGACTGCACCATGATCTCGTGTATTTTCGATAAACAATTTGCTGGTATGTTTTCCTGCACAAAGGACACCTGCTACATAGACATTTGGCAAATTGGTTTCAAAAGATTCGGTATCATACATAGGCGTTTGATAATCATCTTTTTTGATTTCGATATTCAGTTTTTCTAACAGAGGATAATTGGGTTGATAACCGATCATCGCCATTACAAAGTCATTTTCAATGGTAAACTCACCATCAGGACCTTCCAGCACAACAGATCGTTCCTTAATTTCTTTTACGACGGTATTGAAGTGTGCCGTAATACTGCCTTCCTTGATGCGGTTGATGATATTCGGGCGAATCCAGTATTTCACCCTTTTATAAATCTCCTCCCCTCTTATCGCCATTGTTACCTCGGCTCCTTTGTTATAGGTTTCTAATGCGACATCACAAGCTGAGTTAGCAGCACCGACAACCAACACTTTCTGGTTGGCATAAGGGTGAGGGTCATCATAGTAATGCTTTACTTTCGGTAAATCTTCGCCTGGTACATTCAGTTTTCTTGGTGTATCATAGAAACCTGTAGACACTATGAGTGATTCTGTTTGGTACTTTCCTCTGCTGGTGTGCAAAATGTAGCTGTTTGCACTCAATTGTTCGAGTTGCTCCACCTCTTCGTAAAGCTGTATGTTTAAATTCCACTTTTCGACTATCCGTCGGTAGTATTCGAGTGCCTCCATACGGGTAGGCTTATCACTATGAGAAATGAAGGGTGTATCTCCAATTTCCAGTAATTTGGAAGTAGAGAAAAAAGTCATATTGGTTGGAAAATTGTAGATGGAATTCACCAACACTCCTTTCTCAATGACAACATAATTCAAATTGGCTTTTTCTGCTTCAATGGCGCATGATAAACCAGTAGGACCCGCACCGACGATTATCAGGTCAAAAGATTTCATAAAACTCGTTTTCTTTTTCAACGCTTATTAATTGACAAAGTCTACATTCTAAAGGTAGAATGTATAACCTTAGTTTTACAACAAAAATAAGCCCTGCAAAGTTTGTTTTATCGAATGGAAGCCCCTTTTTCCACCTTCATAATTTTAGTATACAGCTCTTGTGGGCGGAATGGCTTGGCCAAATAATCATTGATACCTACCGAACGACATTTTTCCTCTTCCTCTTTATTTGCATTTGCCGTCAAGGCGATAATAGGCAACTGGTTATTGCTTTCGCGAATTTTCCTGGTTGCTTCCAGGCCATCCATCACGGGCATTTGCAAGTCCATTAAAATGAGGTCGTAGTCCGTAGTCTCCATTTTTTCCAGGCATTTCTGGCCATTATTGGCGACATCAACCTTGATGCGGTCTGACCAAGAAGTAAGTACTCTACGTGTAGCGATCTGGTTAATCGCATGATCTTCTACCAGCAAAATATGGAGTTGACTATTAGGGCCATTCAGGTCGATGCTACTGTCTTCGATGTCAACTGCCTTGACTGGAATATCCAGCTTAATGCTGATGCCTTTTTTATCTGACTTGTTGAGCACCTGATAATTTCCATTAAAGGTTTTAATCAGTCTGGCAACAATATATTTATCAAAATTCTTTTTTCTGCTGCTCTTTTTCTTGTCTTCGTATAGTTCCAGTAGCTTATCGACATTTCTGAGTTCAGTCATATTTTTAGCTACCAGTTTGTTATTCGTTTGGTAATGGACAAAGAACAACAAAGTGTGATTACGAGCAGTGATTTTCTGGCCTTTTATTTCGATATGGATGGTATCTCCTTCCTCACTGTAATTGATGGCATTATTCACCACATTGTAAAGCAACTGCGTAATTTTCTGTGGATCGCTATGAATGCGTTTGGGTAGATTTTTATCAATATCAAAACTAAGATTGATGCCTGCTTGAGTCGCACGAATCTGAAGGACGCGTTGAAACCCAAGGCAAAAATCAGGAAAAGAAAAGTCTTCTTCTTCAATCTCACTGTTATCTGTAATCAGCAGCGAGAAATTTAGCATATTGTTGAGAACAATAGACAAGTCGTTTACACTAGTCTTTATGCTATCGACTAATTCTGATTGAGAGTGGCTGAGCTTAGTCGTATGCTCAAGCAGATATAACAAATTGGCGATAGAAGAAATAGGCGTCCGAATGTTAAAATTTAGTTCGGAAAGTACTTCTTCCTTTATGTTTGAAGGACTCGGTTTTGTTTCGGGTTGTTTATCTGAATTGTGTTTGGGCGTAAATCGTTCTGTGATATCCTGTACACTACCAATCAGAAGAATTTTGTTTTGATCTTCATCAAAATTCACTTCTGCATGAAGGATTAAGTACTTGATACTTTTACCATTGATGATGATCCGATGGTCAATTGCATTGGTTTTACCATCCTTCATAACCTTTTCAAAAAAGCTTTCGACCTTTTCTTTGTCTTCCATGTGTACATAATTGAGATAGGTTGACAAAGTGGGATCGAAGGTATAGGGTGCAAAGCCAAAAATTCGGAACATTTCCTCAGACCAGGTCATGGAAGCGTTAACGATATCCATATTCCAACTGGCAAATTTGGCCATTTCCTGAGCCTTCTGGAAAGTCTTTTTATTGATCAGGTTTTTTTCGGCTTCGTCCTTTAGTTTAGCTTTTTCCTTAAAGCGTTGTAACGAATACCGGATCGTTCGAATCAGCACCCGGTTATTGATTTCCCCTTTGATCAGGAAATCCTGAGCACCTGCTCTTACCGATTGTATGCCAACGACTTCATTAGCCAAGTTGGTCATTACGATAACTGGAATGTGTTTGACTTCTTTTAGAAAACTTTTTACGGTGCCAAAACCATCACTATCAGGAAGGGATAAATCTAGCAAAACGCACTCGATATTGTTTTCCTCTATGATGTCCAGCCCACCTTTCAGCGTAGTGGATGTAAAGAAATTATGGCTAAACCCGGCTTCTTTCAAGTAGAACCGGATGATCTCTACATCGTACTCTGAATCTTCTATTACAAGTAAATTGATTTTCATAGTATTGCCTTATGTAAATTTGCTCCGTGTACTATTCACTATAAAAATTGTACCTCAAATATTTACGATTTATTGTTTGTTTTACGACTTTATATACGTAGTTGCAAGGCCTGAGGTTATATCACAAGCTTTTGACAAAAAATTTGGTGTTATAATTTTGTGTTTAACGAAATGTAATCTTAATTCGATGGTGTTTTAAACTGAGCGTTCGTCGGAAGCTTCACAATATATTGGGTATATCATTCAACCATCGAAGTGCAAATCTTAAACAGGTCGCTTTTAGGAAAATCAGGAACTTAACTATTTTGCTTTGGGGGACAAAAAGCTACAACGGGGAACTGTATCTTCGTTTTATCCTCTTACATTAAGTAAAAATAAATTCTTTTATTGACTTTTCCACAATAAATGTCCAGAATCTTAAATCTTGGATTGATAATTCTGTTTCTTTCTCTCCCTTAGCTTTTTTAAATCTATCTTTGGCTCAATAAAAGCATACCCGCAAATGACATATTCAATAGACCAACTTTTACAAAAGTTTCACACTTATCTGGAAGAAAATCGCTTCGAACAAGCGCCTAAAGCACTTTACGATCCGGTCAATTATATCATGAACCTTGGAGGGAAACGACTGCGTCCCCTACTCGTGCTCATGGCCCATCAGTTGTACGATGAAGATGTCGACCAGTCGCTACCTCTGGCGCTGGCAGTGGAAACCTTTCATAACTTTAGTCTTGTACACGATGATATCATGGATGCGGCACTCATCCGCCGGGGAAAACCTAGTGTGCATACCCGTTATGGCCTCAATGCAGGGATCCTATCCGGTGATGTTATGCTCATTTGGGTTTATCAGTACCTTTTACGCGTACAAGCCCCGCATCTTATTCCACAAGTGGTTCGTATATTCAATCAGGTGGCGATAGAAGTATGTGAAGGCCAGCAGTATGATATTAATTTTGAGCAACGTAATGATGTGACCATCCCGGAATACCTCAAAATGATTGAGTTAAAAACGGCAGCACTGATGGCAGGTAGCCTACAATTAGGTGCATTGGTGGGTGGCGCTGACCAAGAAGCGATTCAGCACCTCGACCAATTTGGACGCCTCATCGGTATTGCATTCCAATTGCAAGACGATTGGCTCGATACTTTTGGAGAGCTTGAAAAAGTAGGTAAAAAAATTGGTGGCGACATCGTGCAAAACAAAAAAACATATCTGATTCTCAAGGCTTTGGAAACAGCTCAAGGCCCTACCAAAGTTGCGCTGGTGGAAATGATGAATACACCAACTACAAACGAAGAAGAAAAAATTAATTGGGTTAAAAATGTGCTTTCGGAGCTAAAAATTGCACAATTAACCACTGATCTGAGGGACGAATACCGCGAAAAAGCATTTCATCACCTTCATTTACTTCAAGCCGACAATGAAGTCAAAAAAGTCATTGGAAATCTGGCAGATAAATTGGTGTACCGAGAGGTATAAGAAAAGGGGCAACCCACTATGTGATTACCCCTTACACTATGAAACACTATATTTATTCTTTGAATTCAGCAATTGCTGAATGACATTTCCGATTGCATTTGCTTAAAGGTAATTACTTCTTTTTTATTAGACAAATAATTGTTTTTTTCATGCAAAGGCCACTGATTATGAGTTAAAAGATGATTTTACCGTTCCACCATTCTTTTTCAATGATGGCATTATTTTTTTCATAAAATTTGACAGCAGGCTCGTTCCAGTCAAGTACTTGCCACTTTGTCATACGGCAACCTTTTTCTTTGGCTTTCGCCAAATACGCATCAAAGAGTAACTGCCCGACTCCCATTTGCCGAAAGGCAGACTTTACCACAAAATCTTCCAAATATAGCATACGGCCTTTCCAGGTGGAGTAGGTCATATAATACAAGCACATTCCGATGGTTTGTGCTTCGGCTTCCGCCAAAATCACTTCGAATATGCCAGCTTTAAAATCCGTTTCATAATCTTCTAATGTAGCAATAAACTCTTTTTCAGCCTTTTCGTATATGGCTAGCTCCCTGACGAGTTCGTGTACCTGAGGCAAGTCTTCCAGGCGAGCATCTCGAATCTTAATTTGCATGATATTGACTTTTCGGTTGATCAAGAAATGCCAAAAATAAAAAAGAGTAGCCACTAAGGCTACTCCATCTGCCCTCTCTTAAAAAAGAGAATTGCTACCTTAATTGAAAATCCTACCCATTGAAGTAAAAAAAGTGTTTAGCTTAGAATTGGGATATCGTGATTGTTCATAATCGGGCGGATTCCAATTACAATAAATATATTCTTGAAATATAAGTGTTCAATAGTGCGTTCGTGACGTACTACTCTCTCTGTGATTGTGTAAGGGAAATAGATCAGGGATTAGAAAGGAATGCCTTGTAAAATTTACAAGATTATTAGGTTCATAGCTTGGGAACTATAACTAGAATAAAAAGTAGAAATTGTTTATTTGGGAATTGTTGTAGACCTTGCGTGTTATATCCACAAGTTGAGAAAAAAAATCCAATTTGTCAACACATCTAAACGAAAAGCATATATTATTTTTTGAGAAATGCCGTGAAATTATCACACGGCTAGCAATTTGTTAAGAATTAATTCTTTAAGCGAAACCAATATCCAAGCTTGATTGAAAAAAAAAGGCTCAATGACAACCTTTGTTCAGGCTCACGCTGATAGTTTGCAAATAAAGAACTATTGGTTACAAATTCTACATCACTTGGTAAATCCTCATACCTTCTGTCGATATATCGCAAACCTAATCCTCCTGAAGATTCAATAAAAAGACGTTCCGTAATATGAAAATTTTCACCCAGGGTTGCTAATAGCCCAATGTTGAATTGGTCAACCTCATAGTTTATCCGTTGAAAATAAGCTGCCCCTTTTCTGGAAAAATCAGCAGCCACATCAAATTGTTCTGAGCGAAACATAGTTGTAATTCCAAAAAACTCCGTTTCTGAAAAATATTTTCTCCAGCCTAAGCGTGCTTTAAATCCGCCAATTAAGTCCATATCAGGAGTTGTTGTTATTACTCCGGTTCGAAAAGCATGACCAAGCTCGAGTTCTACCGAATGATCCGCATTCCACTTGTACTCTGCTGCAAACTGAATATACTGTACATAAAAATCAATCAACCCACTAGCCGAATACTTAATCGCTAGTTCTTTTTCTTGAGCTTGAAGCGAAATGGTACAACTTATCATCCAAAGAATAATGACCGCAAATATCTTAAGTGTTTTTGGAGGCATCCTATTGCAGTTCAAGTTGAGAAATGAGGCTTAGTTCCGGAGCATTGGTATAATCATATTGATAAATATTGTCTGGGCCAATAACCAACAAAGTGCCATTGCTCAAAATTACATCATGCGCGGTGATCCCTTCAATACGATTCACCTCAAGCAGATTCGCAGGATCAGAAACATCAAAAACCGCTAAGCCCGCAGAGCTATCGCATACAAACAGAAAATCACCGTCAAGTCCTAAGCCTTGTGGGCTATTCATTTCCTTAAAATCAAGAATAGTCGGAGCTGTTATGTCGTCTAAGCTAATAGACTCCAGTACATCGGTTGCGCCGGCTGCTGCTGTGCGGCAGCCCGTAACCCGAAGAGTAACATAAGCGGTTTGCCCATCTGTGACAACCGGATCACAGCTGGTAATATGTTCGTATTGAGAAATAAAGGTAACATTCCCATCCTCCGGATTGCGTTCATAAATCAACATCCCGGTTTGCGTACCAAAAAACATAAAATTTCCGAAAGGGAATAAGGTCTCTACGCCTGCTCCAATGAACGTACTAGCTGATAATTCAGGAGCAGTCGGATCAGAAATATCGAAGATATTGAGTTCATTTTCACCTGCGGTATATAAAAAATCATCGATGATCGCAAAGCGAGCTAGAGAGCCACCTTGACCCGAACCTCCGTTTCCACCATTTCCGACTGGCGATTGGCTGTCTTCGGCACAAGCGAATAAAAAAGTAAGACTTAAAAGGAATATATATTTAGTTTTCATTATCTCCAGCATTGAGGTTCTACTAATATTTTTTCTGTCCAACCAATGACGGTTCCTTTGGTCGGATCGATACACTCGAAAAAGCCATTGTATCCAATCGGGAACAAGTCGCCACTATAACTCGCGAATACATTCTCCAGTGTATGGACGATCTGAATATTATCTAGATCACTAATATCGATGGCGACCAAGTCATTTTCATAATTGGCGTATAATAAATTGTCTTTTATAGCGATATCGGTATTGCCTAAAATTTGCAGGAATGCAATTTTTTCCGGCTTGGAAGGATCAGAATTGTCGATGATATGCAAACCTCGTCCAAATTCACCGGCATATATGTATGGAAACTTGTAATAGATTTTGAATAGGGTACCAATTTCCTGTGGCTCCAAAATCTTTATTTCTTTGTCGCTTTCATCGCCATAAATCGGAGCGATGCCAATCGTCTCTTCTGGAATATCGACCATTCGCTCGAAACAGGATGTCAGGCTGATTAATAGAAAAAGAAGGGATAATCTCGTTTTCATGATTATATCTTTTGAAACGTCGTTGCATTTGCAAAACGCAAAACACGGCTGTGTTGCTGCCTGCCCAATGATAATTAATTCAATCCTTATCATTTAAGACACTTTGTCTTACACGGTCTAAGCAAAAATAACTCCGACATGCTTTTGTTATACTTCTGTGAGGATTAGGACGAAGCAATTTCTAAATATTTGTTTAAACATGTTTATTTAATTAATCGTGCTTATGAAATATATAACATTCGCTTGTTTAAGTCTTTTCTTGCTATTTACCAACTGCATCGGAGACGATATCATTTTTGATGAAGTCGACGAACAAGTTCGGATTACCAATCCGGTGGATAGCCTTCAGCTTGATTCGCAGTATCAATTTCAGGCTATTTTTCTTAATAATGTTGGTATTGAAGCCATGAAAGAAATTACTTGGAGCAGTTCGAATGAAGCAGTGCTTTCCGTTGATGCATCTGGGCTGGCATCGGCTCGACAAACTGGTCAGGCAAGCATTTTTGCGAAAGCAATACTGGAGGATGCAAGCATAGTGACGGATTCCACGCAAGTGGTCATCACAGAAGAAATAATTACCAACACCGATAACGAAAGCCAAGAACGAAGCGGAACAATCAGAACGACGAGTAGCTATCTGCTGGAAGGGTCTTTTAGTATTCGGCAACAAGATGATCGGCTAATCATCGACATTGCAGATGATTACCGGGCTTCTTCGGCTCTGCCGGGGCTTTACTTATACCTGACTAACAACCCAAATACAAGCTCCGGAGCCTTGGAAATCGGTATGGTAAGCACCTTTGAAGGTGCTCATCAATATGAAATTACAGCTGTTGATATTTTACAGTACAATTATCTGCTATACTATTGCAAGCCCTTCAATGTCAAAGTTGGAGATGGTGAAATTGAAAATTAAAAAATCGCTCAATTTAGCAAATATGAAACGAGCATGAGATTTATTAATCATAAGCAGTTAGACGGAATTATGAACAAGTAAAATTTTATAGGGTCAGCACAAGTTCATGATTAATAAATCTTCATGCGAGAGCGCAGCGGTTCCAGTCCGATAAGTAAATCGGGATTCTACAAATTGCGAAGCTGCGGAAATAATTTAAACAGATGAAAAAGATACCTTTTTTATTCCTATTGGTTTTAATGGCTACAAGCTTTGATAGCTATGCCGGAGGAGGATGGCCGCAGCCAAAAGGCAAAGGCTTTTTTAAGCTTTCGGAGTGGTGGTTGATCTCTGACCAACACTTTACAGACGTAGGATTGCTTGATCCGAATGTAACACAAGGAATATTTACGACAAGCTTATATGCAGAGTATGGTTTTACGGATCGGCTTACAGGCATATTATACTTTCCGTTTTTCAGTCGTACCTATTTTAACAATATCGTTTCAGCGACAACCGGAGAAATACTGAGCGCAGGTGAAGCAATAAATGGAATAGCAGATACAGATATTTCCCTCAAATATGGTTTGGTCATTAATCGTTCGGTTGTTTTGAGTGCAACGCTAACATTAGGTTTACCATTTGGCGAAAGCCAGGGTGGTACAGCCGGAAACCTACAACTTGGCGATGGTGAATTTAATCAAATGCTGAGGTTGGATGCCAGTACCTCCTTTAAGCTAGGCGAGAAAATAGATGCTTACACCAGTATTTATACCGGGTACAATAATCGAACCAATGGCTTTTCAGATGAATGGCGATATGGCGTGG
>JALEHC010000110.1 GCA_022763215.1 Saprospiraceae bacterium | reverse complement strand
TGATCATATTATCTGCAAAATCAAAGTTAATCTGATCAAAATTGTTACTGGTAGGTACCCAATACGAAGTAACCTGACCAGTGATATAATTGACTGCTGGATCGACCTCCCATTCCAAGCGATGATATTTGAGGTCATAATTCTGCGTCAATTCATTGGTTCGAAAGCCAATAATTTTACTGTTGTGCCCTTGTTCCATCTCGATAATATCTGAAAGGTCTTTACAGATATCGTCTGCTCCAATCTGAGCGATCGCAAGGACGGGCAACAACAATAAGAGCAGCGCAAAAAGTAATGTTTTTTGAAAGTTCATATTTCTAATTTGTTGAGTTCTACCCACCAAGTTAGTTGCTCAAACTTTAGATTTTGGTGAATTATGTCATATAAGCCGTAAAGAATTCGCAAGTTGTACTACATCTACTCATTGAGTGTCCAGATAAAGGCTTTTTCTTTGGTTGCCCGAAAAATGGTATGATGTTGTTCGCCGGGTTCATCTTCGTATTTCCAGCTCAACTGTTGCGGCTGTTTTTGGCTCAATACTTTAGCCAAATCATTGGTATAGATACTAATATCTTTTGCATCACTTCCTGCAAACCAAAGCTTTAGCTCCTTATTGGGCAATGCAGTTAGTAACTTTTCACTCTGTTTTACCAAATAATGATCATTCCACCAAAGGGAAGGGTCCATTGCGATGTAGAAATCAAAAGTCTCCGGGTGTTGCAGGAATGTTTCCATAACAAACAAGCCAGCCAAAGATTCGCCAATAATTCCTTTTTTGTTTTGAGTGCGGTATCTTTTATTGATTTCAGGCATTAATTCTGATACAATAAAAGCCCGAAAGTTTTTAGCACCATCGGTCAAAGGGCAATATTGGGCATCTTCTTCGGTCTCAGAAAAGCCCGTCAAATCGCGTCTTCGGTCTGTATTTTCAATACCTACCAAAATGAAAGGCGGGATGCTTTTGTTTGCTAATAGTTTGGATAGTGTATTCGCAATGTGCGGAAAATCTTCTTTCACACCACCATCAGGCATATAAAGCACGGGTAATGCCATGTCTGATTCTTCATAAATTGGAGGTAGCCAAACATTGATTACTCTTTTTTCCTTTACTTCATTTGATTGGATAGAAAAATGATCGTGCTTAGGAATTGGATCATTGAATCCATAAGGTGATTTAGTTTTGCAACTAACCAATAGCAACATCATCAGCGAGAAAAATAGCGCTTGCTTCATTTTGTTTGTTTTAATTCGAGAGAAGGTCGTTAGAAATGGCCAAAGAATACCTCTCTTTCCGAGCGATACGCTTTGACCTTTTCTCGTTTATTGTTTGATCACTTTTGTGGTATAGACCTTCTGTTCACTAACTAATTGTAGATAATAAACTCCGGCAGGCAAAGTTTGTAAACTAATATTCTGATTTGGAACAAGCTGTCGAACTGATAACACAACACTTCCAGCGGCATCCAATAGTTGCATTTGTAGTGGCTCATTGTCAAACCCAGCCAACTCCAGCTGTATATCATCTGAAGTCGGATTTGGAAATACGCTTACTCGGCGAGTTTCTTCCAAGTTTTCAGTAGAATTTGTTTGAGGAATGATAAAATCAAAGTGTAAATCTCCTCCAAAGTCAGAAATAAAGGTCTTGACAGGTAATGCCAAGGTAGGTAGTACTTGTCGTTCAAAACGGACACTTCCACTTCCTACATCCTCCCCAATCTGATCCCAATACCAAAATTGCAGGCCATCGTCTCCATCATCTTCAAATTGTAGCGAATAACAGCCTGGCGCAAAATCAATCATATCCACATAAGCTGTATTGGCGTCCATATTATCGCGGGAAATAACCACATTACCAGCAGCATCGGTGATGGTAAAACGGTTTTCAGTTGGGCGGTTGTTTGTAAAGGTACGGAGTTGGAGTGCTTCTTCAGTGAATACGGTTGGCTTTTCAAAAGTGCTTTGACGAACGTTATTAAAACTCAATTCATCATTGGCATTTCCGTTGATAGCTGTCAGACGGGCTTCAAAAACCGGATTTTCTTCATTGGTTTCCCAAAAATTCAAATCTTCTACCGGCAATTCAATGATTGCGGTTTCCAGAAAAGCTAAACTTCCAGTCCACTCGTATTGCAATGTCATGCCACCCATTACCTGATACTCGATCTCAAGTGACGTTATGGTAGTTGCACCATTGTTTTGTACTTCAATCAATAATTCGCTACAAGCTGGATTGATTCGTTCATAAGCGACTTCGTCGCTTGGTCGTATAACTTGGCTAATTGCTGCATCTGTATCATAATTTGGAGCACCATAGGTAACCAATTGCGTAGAAACCAAATAGTTAGCTTCAGTCATATTGGCACCATTTACGCCATAATCAAGCTGTAGCTCATTATTCGCCAATACCCAATCGGTAATATCGTATTCGTGTAAATCGGTAGCCATACCCGGGCACCAGCCTGCGCGATCAAAAATCCAGGTACCACCTTGTGGATAGACTGGATTATCACCACATTCTTTCCATACATCAAAAGTAAACTCTTGCTCACCACCATTGATATCGAGATAATGTTCGCGGGATACAAATTCACCGTTTTGACCGTGTCCGGTAATGGAAGCTCTGATTTTGAAAGCTTCCCCTTCTGGTTGAAAACGCATATTTCGAGGCTCAAATACCTGATCGTTTTGAATTGGACCAAACCAGCCTCTGCCAAATGGCCAAATATTTTCGATATGAAGAACATCCCGAACAGGAGTTCCTTTGATAAACCAAAATTCGATATCCATTTCCTCTTGGTTTTGGCCGCCCATTTCTAATGACAGCCGCTTTTCGCCTTTTAGTATGGGCGCATAATCGGTCACATCGAAATACCAGGTCTTTCCTTCTGGCCCCAAATCCAATCCATTTCCGTAAGGGGTAACAAACGACAATAATTCAAATTTGGCTGGTCGCTTACTATAATATTCTAACGTACTGATATCAATGGTTCCTTCTTGTGGGTTTTCAACCGTTCCAACGATATTTCCGGCTTCATCAACGATATTGCTGGGTTGCGCCTGCCACAAAAAAGAAGTACCCGTACTCACTAGATCATTTGTTGCATTGATTTCGTATGAAGTAACGGCATGTGGCGTTTTCTGAATTGAATCCAGCACTTCAACCGTCGTATTTTCAATAGAAATATCTCCCTGAACCAGATTAATTTGTGGTCTGATCGTACTACTTGCAAAATTCTTGAATTGTTCTACTGCGCGCAGTGATTTGAGGCCAGGGCCTCCACTGGTTTCTACGCCAAATCCATCATCAAAACCATAATCTGCCAGTAATCCGTCCTCGATACTTCCTGCTTCCAGCGGCAAAAACATCCATTCTTGAATTTCACTTGCCGACAATTCCCGATTCCAGATACGCAAATCGTCTATTTTTCCAAAGTATGGATTATTGCCATTGACCGATTCTCCGACTACCCAGTTTTGAATATCAATTGGACGAGTAAGTCCACTGCCGGAATGCCAAAGCGTTCCGTTTAGGTAAATTTTCATTTCACCGCTTACCGAGTTTTTAGTAAATGCCCAGTGGTTCCATTTACCCTCAAAATCTTGAGGATTTGCGGCTTTATTTATACGGTCATAGCCCGTACCATCATTTCCACAATCCCAATATATTTGCCCGTTGCTCCATGGCAAATGAATGTTAAGTTGGCGCTCATTAGTTGCTCCCAATGCTTCCATCAAAGTGGTATTGGTAGGCAAATTTTCGGGAAGTCCATAAGTCCAAAGTGCAACGGTTACTTCATTGCTTACCTCCTCGTAGACTTCTGCTGGAAGTCGCAGGGTTCCGCTTCCGCTAAATGCGACATGCTGATCTGACTGCTCGGTGTAGAGCACTTTTGCAGCCTGCTCCTCATTTGCCGAAAGGCTGATACTCCCGTTGGTAGCCGGGTCTAAGTAGCTCAGTTCCAAGAGTACGTTAGAGCTGCCGTCCCATTCAAATGGCTCGGTAAAGTAAAAGCGTTGCGTTCCATTTGCCGAAAGGCTGGTGCTCTGAAAATAATAAGTACTAAAACCTTCAGTTTGAGGAATTTGTGGATCGAGGCTCGTCTGAGCAGTGGCCTGCATGCGAATACGCAAAAATGGCAAACTACCGTCCATTTCTGGGTTCAATTCCAGGGCATGAATCATTCCTGCACTCAGGTTGGCCGCTTGTAGCTCCTCGGCAGTCAGGAGTAATTGTATTTTTCGATCTTGATCCATTGCAAGGAGTGGTGCAGACTGCTCAGCTGCTCCAAGTGCAATGATGTTTTCCGAATTCACGGTAGCGGTCGTCAATTGCTGGTCAAACAAAAAATAATCGTAAGCAGCTTGTGAAGTGTACGCAAAAGCATCGCCTGAAAAATTGGAAATAACATAATCCGGATGCGTGGCGAAGACCGAATCGACCAGGTTGGGGTCCGTGATAAAAGTGTTACAACTGTAATCCCACTCGCGGCAACCCACATTACCACTGCCGACAGCGGCATCATGGCACCGCATATTGTACTTCATGATAATCTTGTAGTAAGTTTCGTCCGGATTATCGGGAAACTCAAATATTTCAGAGCGTTGACCATCTGTCCATTCAAAAGTTTGAATTTTGATGGTATCCTGAGTCCATCCTGTATTGACCCCTATTAGCATTAAAGTGAAAGCAAAAAGCTGCTTAAAACGATCCATATTTGTTGGTTTTTCTCTCGGTTTGGGAAGCAAGGCTACGTCCAAAACCAGCAATCAAAAATCAGTTGAAAACTAGTTTCAATAATACAAAATATGGCTCACATTTCAAGATCACGCAATTATTTGCCTTAGAGATGCTTTGTTTAGCAAATCAATTCGTTCAATCATTTTACGCTGACAAATTTCACTTATGCTTAGGTTGGTAGGCGTTCTGACTTTTTATTTGTTAGTATGTTTTGGTCATATCTTCATCCACACAGATTATAAAATCGGCTCTTCCTTTATTTTCTTTTTGAAGTTTGGAGATATTTTTTTGTTCTACGGTTGTAATTGTGATGTAATTCAGGGCATCGTTTTCTTGTTTTAAATGCCATAAAACACCTTCATAAAAATCGGAATGATAGGCTCCATTGAAATGCAAAAAAGTAGTTCCGCTTTCATAGTTTTTAAGTATGAAGTATGCCATAGTCGCATCTTTAATCGCTTGAGCTTTTACCAAATCCGGTGATCCATGTTCCCCCATCATTGTCAAAATATTTTTATACTGCGGTAAGTCAGGAACAAATGCGATGGGTAGTGGAGCAATCCATTCTTTCTCTTTTGGGGATAGTTGATCTAATGCCTTAAATCCACCATTTTTAAAAACCAAATTGGCAAACCTTCTGGGAATATTTGTCGCAATAAAATTGATATTGTTCGCTTTCGCAAAATCTACAATTGGCGCGTAGTCAGTTTTATAATTTGACCAAAGACGAGCTAATGAATCCAAACCTTTATAATCAATTTCGCCTTGAAGGTATTTGTCCATGGCTTCTTGGTTATCCGCTTCAAACATTTCTGCACCAAGAATCAGTTTGTTGGTTTCATGTAAATCTTTAGTAAGTTCAAGCTGTAACCAATGAGCGATCGGATTGTTATGAAGCTCTCCAAAAAGGATAAGGTCGTTCTTTTTGACCTTTTTGAGCAGCTTATTATAGCTTACTTTTTTCCCTTTTTTATTGTAAATATGAAAGGCAGACTTCTTCTGGCCAAAAGCAGAAATAGCACAAAAAATTAATATTAATGCAATAACATTATACTTCATAAATTTATTTTTTGCAATAAAGTATTGCTTATATTCAAGGCCGTGAGCAGTAAGCGACAAGCTCAGGACAAGCTGTTGTATTTAATCCTTTACCCGATTAAGCGCCAATGCCCTTAACATCCAAGTAGGCAATGCTTTTTCCGGATTTCGTTTTTTCAGATTGAGGTACCAACCGATTTTTTTTACGATAGGTACTTTCAGTGTTTCCACAAATTCGATGAGTGTACCGTCTGGATCTTCAATATAAGAAAAATGGCCTGCGGCTTCTCCCATATCAAAGTCTTTGCCAAGTGCTGTACGACTATCAACGGTAAACGGATGGCCTTTGCTTTCGCATAAAGTGCGCATTTCTTCCATCCCGACAATATCAAAACACAAGTGGATAAAACCTAAATCACCCCAAAAACGATTTTCAAACATTTTACGGGGCGTACGACCCGTCACTTGTACCAGTTCTATTTCGCTGGCCCCCAGCATATTGCTAAATGGCCCTTTGCGTTTTTTACGATGCGCCAATAATACCCGTCGGAAAGTATGTTGCCCCCCCGGCAAAGACTGAAAGTCTTCAAACTGGCCCGTTTCATCAAATACAATATCATCATACCCCAGAATATCTTGATAAAACGAAAGCGATTTATCCATATCACTCACTCCGATGATGGCGCCGTAGGCGCCACCAAAGAAGTGTTTATCTTGTTTAAACCAATCATCAGAAGGTACTACATTGAAGTGATTGCCGTAAGGGTCTTGGCAAAAGTAGTGCGCTTCGCCATTTGGCCGCTGAGCCAAAGCCCCTTGCATGCGTACACCTTTTGCGCTAAGCTCGTCATAGCTTTTCGCTATATTTTTGCTCTTGATTTTAGCCGCAAAAAAGCCAAGGTCACCCAATTGGATATCAAATTCGGCTGGTTGTGGAACCCGACTGGTATATTGCCAAATCTCGAATCCACCTCCTCCCTGGGTATTGATAGCCAGCACCGCATGGCGGTCGCGCGGCTCTCCACCGGTATAAGGTAACATCAAAGCCGCAGTGGCTGCTTCTTCGAAAACAGGAATATCCATTTGGAAATGCTTGCGATACCAAGCCCAGGCTTCGTGTACCCGGCTTACGCCAATACCAATCTGCTGAATCCCACTGATGAAAGGCTTCATGTTATTCTATTTCAACTTGTTTTTTGTAAGCTCCGGCTTTTAGTTTTTCAGCTACAGCGGAGAAGGCTTCCAGCGTCAATTGAACATCTTCCAAAGTGTGTGATGCCGTTGGAATCAAACGCAACAAAATCATTCCTTTTGGAATAACTGGGTAAACAACAATGGAGCAGAAAATGCGGTGATTTTCACGCAAGTCGTACACCAAAGCTTTTGCCTCTTCGACATCGCCGTGCATGTATACCGGAGTTACGCAAGAGTTGGTATTGCCGATATCAAAACCTCTTTCCTTCAAGCCAGATTGTAAAGCGTTAACAATGGTCCACAATTTTTCTTTGAAAGAAGAATCGTTTGTCATCATCTCTAGTCGCTTCAGCATTCCTTCTACAAAAGGCATAGGAAGGGACTTCGCAAATATTTGCGAACGCATATTGTACTTCAGGAAGCGCATAATATCTGCATCAGCAGCTAAAAATGCACCGATTCCGGCCATTGATTTAGCAAAAGTAGAGAAGTAAATATCAATTTCTTCCATAACGCCTTGCTCTTCAGCTGCACCCGCGCCTGTTTTACCGAGCGTACCAAAACCATGTGCATCATCAATCAATAGGCGGAAGTCATATTGTTCTTTGAGTGCAACAATTTCGCGTAGTTTTCCTTGGTCACCACGCATACCAAATACACCTTCGGTTACAACCAAAATACCACCTCCAGTTTTCTCGACAATGGAAGTTGCATTTTCCAGGTGCTTACGCAAACTGTCGATATCATTGTGCTGATAAGCAAATCTTTTTCCAAGATGCATGCGAACCGCATCGACGATACAGGCATGGCTTTCAGAATCATATACCACCACATCGCGACGTGTCAGCATACAATCAATAGCAGACATAATTCCTTGATAACCAAAGTTTACAACAAAAGCCTGTTCTTTACCGACCATAGCGGCTAGTTTGGCTTCCAACTGATGGTGAAGAGCAGTATCACCAGTCATCATACGTGAGCCCATCGGATAGGCGAGTCCCCATTTTGCAGCAGCTTCAGCGTCCGCTTTACGCACTTCCGGGTGATTGCCCAGGCCGAGGTAATTATTGACACTCCAAACGACGCATTCTTTGCCTTTGAAAGTCATACGGCTTCCGAGTTCGCCAGTAAGTTGAGGAAATATAAAATAGCCTTCAGAAGTTTCGGCATGCTGTCCCAGTGGTCCGGGTTCGTTCTTTAAACGGTGAAATAGATCCATCGGATAAGTAGATTTTTGTAGTTTGACGATCAAGCGCGCGAAAAACATTTTGAGCTGATTTGTGCTCAATTAGCAGAAATAGCATGTGGCAGCAATTAGAATTATGCAACCATTTTTCTATTTTTTCGCTGCGTTCTTTATGATTGTTGCGCAGCAAATGTATCAAAAAAATATGCAACCCTGAGGTCTGGCTTTCGCCAAATTTGAAAATGGTGATGAATTCGTGTTTTTTTTACAATAATTCATCATTTTAGTACTAAATGGACGTTTTTGGGAAAGAAATACAGCATTTATACATCAAAGTAGTTATTTTTCA
>JALEHC010000109.1 GCA_022763215.1 Saprospiraceae bacterium | reverse complement strand
AAATGAGTGAAAACTTCAAAGAAGGATTTGCATTAGTGATAGGGGTAGGGAGTGACCTACCTGGTACGGTAACGGATGCGGAGGCTGTCGCCAAAATCCTGAAAGACCCTGAAAAAGCTGCTTATCCAGAGGATCAGGTATTGCTCCTTACGGAAAATAAAGCGACGCAGGCGGGCATTATGCAAGGGCTGGATACGCTTGCGCAAAAAGTAGCGGCCAGCGAAGCAGCAGGCCATAAAGCGACCCTTTTGGTGTATTATTCTGGACATGGGGTGCGTTTGCCGAACCTGTCCGCCGAAAGGCGTGAAGGCGATCAATACGAATATGCCTTTGTACCCAATGATTATAGCTACGATACCGGCGCACCTTTGGTGTCCGGCGAAGCGTTTATGGCAAAAATTAACGCCATGCCTACGGCAAAGAGCTTAATACTGATCGACTCCTGCTACGCAGGTGGCTTCAAATCGACCAAAGTGATTGGCCCAAGAAAACCCGAACCCGCAGCAGGTGAAATCGCTAACGCATTGGGAAAGGGTAGGGGGAAAGTCATCATTGCATCTTCCACAGAAGCACAAAAATCACTAGCTGGACAAGCTGATTCGCTGAGTTTATTTACGGAAGTGCTAATGGAAGCATTGCAGGGTGCGGCCACGGATAAAGAAGCGGCTTATGTGAGTGTCACGGAAGTCGTTGATCATATTTCCAAGGCTGTTCCGGCGAAAGCCAAGGAGTTAAATTATACACAAACACCACTTATCAATATTCAGGACTTGGAACCGTTTCATGTGTGTAAACACAAGGCTGAAGTGGTTCCAACTATCCCAAAAATATTTACCATTTATGATCCAAAGGATACGATATATCACAAAGGATTACAAAGGGTATTGCAGAATTATGTAAATTTTGGGATTATTGAAAAATGGAGTGCCGAAGATATTATTCCAGGTGATTCGATTAGTGCTAGTTTGGAAAAAAATCTGAAGGAATCTCAAATTGTCATTCCTTTGGTAAGCGCAAATTATTTCAACAATGAAACGAGCATAAAACTGCAAAATCAAGCCGTTCAG
Source organism: Saprospiraceae bacterium (assembly GCA_022763215.1). Taxonomy (GTDB): domain Bacteria; phylum Bacteroidota; class Bacteroidia; order Chitinophagales; family Saprospiraceae; genus JALEHC01. The sequence goes on along the minus strand of JALEHC010000109.1, from coordinate 5,818 downwards.
CTCAATAAGGATATCATTCCTATTATTGTGAATCACTGTCCGTGGGAATTTGCGCCGATTATCAGCGAAAAAGCCAACGAACCCATGGTCAATGGCGAAGTCAAACCGGTAGCAGATTGGGACAATATGGATTTGGCATTCGATAGTATCGTTAAAAAAATCATCAAAAAAGCAAAGCAGTAGAAGAATTTGGCGGAGCAGGATCAGGACATATTAATACTTTATCATCCTAATGATAAGACTCATCAGGAGGCTATCAGCAAACAGCTGAAGATTCCCTTGCGGAAAATGCCTTCCACGCTTGCATTGCAAGGTGATAAGGCCGAATTGAAAAAGACCATCGCTCTTGGGCAAATCGTTTTGGTATTGGTAAGCGATGATTTTTTGTCTAAATCAATGGACTTGGCTATCGATCAGTTTTTGTTTGATAAACGAAAGGCCAATAAGCTCCATTTAGTGCCGGTTTTATTGGAAGATTGTCCGTTTGAGTTTACGGATTTTAATGATCTAATTCCGGAAAATACAGCTCCCTTGGCCAATAGCGATAATCCAAATCGCTTAATCAAGCAGCTCATTATTAGCCTAATACGTGAGAAAGCGGATATACTGGATCGCTTGTCAAAAGCAGCTCCCGTTGCGGATATTGGTTCTGATAGCGTCGGGATCAATCCGATTGCGCAAGGCTTTTACAAGCTCAACTACCTGACTCAGAAAGACGAAATCAAGCAGTATCGTCGCAAGCTAGGTTTTCGGTTTCAGCCAGTCAATTTGTTTTTGTTGCGAGGAACTTCCAAGTGTGGCCACGAGCTGATGATTCAGTCATTTGTGAATACCCAGGGCTTTGAGGTGGATGTTAAAGCATTTCCTTTGGATGTATATTATCCGAATGAAAAAAATATCTGGCCTCTGGTTCGGGACACCCTTGCTTTTGATCGATCAGAACGGCCTGAGCCGAGAAACATCGCACAGAAAATTATCGATAAACTCAAGGTGACCAATATTGTCTTGCAGTTCAATAATATCCACGTAGACCGCATGGCCAATCTTAAAGCGATCAATTATTTTTGGCACGAACTCAGCAAATTTATCAAGGAGGCAACGGTCAAACCTGAGCATTACTTTTTCATTTTTATTAATGATCGCAAAAATAAAGATCCTTATTCTGTAAGCGATTTTTTACCGACCGACAATCAGGCTGCTTTTGAACCTTTTGTACAATTGTTATCTCCAATAAGTCCAGTTCAACAGAACGATCTGATGGACTGGATAGACAAGTTGCGAGAAGACAGTAATTTGGAAATCAAGAAATTATCAAGAATTCTAGAGCAAAAAGTAGTCGATATTATTCCGGATAATGAATCGAAAGTGTATATGCTCGATTTGATCCATAAAGTATTGCAAGTAACGCATTTGGATGCTCAAGTAGGAACCATCGAAAAAATAACTGACCTATGGCAGGAGGAGTAGATCAAAAATATACAGGTGCTGCTCTGGAAGCAGCTCAAACCACAAAAGATCGTTATGGTGATCCGGAGGTCATCCCTCCATATTATCCTTCAAAACGACTTGTCGAGTCGGTGCAATTGGCTCGCCTACTGCGTCGTCCTTTGTTATTGAAGGGCGAACCTGGCTGCGGTAAAACGCGTTTGGCGAAAGCCGTTGCCTACGAAATGTATGGCGATGAATATGCTCAAAAATACTTTGAGTGGAATATTAAATCGACGACCAAAGCAAAGGACGGACTTTATACATTTGACTATATCCAGCGTTTGCGAGATGCTCAATTGGAAGGCCAGCGGCCTGATTTGGAAAAGCGTAGCGATGATCCCAATAACTATATCGACTATGGCGAATTGGGGCGTGCCTTTCAGGCTTCCAAAAAAGGAGCACCTGCCATTTTGCTGATTGACGAAGTAGATAAAGCAGATATCGATTTCCCAAATGATTTGTTGTTGGAACTAGACCAAAACCGCTTCGAAGTACCCGAAATCAAGCAAGATGGTGAATCGGTTACGATTTCCGCCGAAGAGCGGCCCATTATTTTTATTACGAGCAACGACGAACGCGAGTTGCCGCCTGCCTTTTTACGACGTTGTCTATTCCACTTTATCGAATTTCCGGATGCTGTGATTATGGGAAAAATTATCAGCTCCAATTTTCCAGATATGGCTAGCCGCATTCGCGAACAAGCGATCAAGCTGTTTTATGACTTGCGTCAAAAAATGGAAGAAGAGGCCAATACCGAGAAAAAGGTAGCCACGAGTGAGCTAATCGACTGGGTAAAAATTCTCAATAGTTTTGATGAGAAGGAAATATTAGAAAAGCTTGAAAAAGAAGGAATTGCTTTTAATCAGGCTTTGCTGAAAAGCAAAACAGACTTTACGCTTCACGCAAAATAAACACCCATGGATCAGTTTCTCTTTCGATTCTTTCAGCGCATACGTCAGGCCCTCGGCATCGAGTTGGGGCTGGGCGAGTATATGCTGTTGCAGGAAGCATTCGAGCGAGGATACGATCCACTGGATACAGAAGTGGTTTTTGATTTGTGCCGTAAGCTGTGGCTAAAGTCACGCGAACAGGAAAATGCTTTTCGACAATTATTTGAGCAAGAAGCAGTTCTGGAAATCCAATTATTACGCAAAAAACTACAGCATATTCAATTGGCGGAAGCCAGAAAACAACAGGAAAAACGCACCAAAGAAGACGCCAATCGCAAAACAAAAGAAGATACACCTACTGAAAAACCTAAGCCTACCCCTGATGAAATAGCGTCCTTCGAACAACAAGCCGAACAACAAAAATCAGAACTGAAATACGAGGTAGAAGAAGTACAAGTACGTTTTCCGCAGCAGCAAAATCATGAATCGGAGGGAGATCAACGCCCCGTTTTTACCAGAAAGTTCTTGATGAGTGGTAATTACCACCCAATGACGGAACGTGAAATGAAACAGAATTTCCGCTTTTTGCGGAATAAAGTGGCCGTTGGGGAAAGCGAGGCAATTAATATTAACGCAACTGTAAAAAAGGCAGCCCAACGGGCTTTGTTTGAAAAAATAGTCTTTCAACAGCGTTTTGAAAATAAGCTGCAACTCTTACTTTTTATCGATATCGGAAGCACGATGGTGGCTTTTCACAGCCTTGGACAGCAGTTGGTGCGCTCTGCTCAGAAAGGAGGCGGACAAGCCCATGCGCAGGTGTACTATTACAAAGGTGCGCCGACTGAATTTGTATACAAAAATCGCGAAGCTACGCAGCAAGTTGCTTTATCGAGCTTGCTGTCCAGCCTGAATCGCTCGTATACCAACGCTATTATTTTCAGTGATGGTGGTGCGGCAAGCATCAAAGAAGAATCAGACCGTAGCCTAAACAACTGGGATTTTTTGGATCAATTGATTCCGAATGTCTTGCATACGGTTTGGCTCAATCCGATGCCAGAGGCTCGCTGGAAAGGCACCGACGCAGAAATGTTAGGCAATATAGTGCCGATGTGCGAACTCAATCGACTAGGATTTTCGAAAGCGATTCGCATTTTGAGAGGAAAAAAGACAGCCATCGAATAAATGAATTATTTACAACATATCAGTCAAGTTTTGCCGAATCTTTCCGCCGAAGGGCGTGAAGGCAGTGCTGCATATCGCAAACTCGAGCAGTTTGATGCGCAGTTTGCGGCCTATGGCGAAGGGCACTGGATGTTGGCTGCACATGCCGCCTTCCCAATGTTGTTGACACCTGATTTGTTGTACCGAATCTGGCATAATTTTCAGACTTTCCAGGATGCAGCCGGACAAGATCAGCTGATTGATCGAGTGGCCGTGTCTGACTTGTTATTGTCACCACTCTTGCGTGAAATAGGTACCGAAGTTTTTGAAATGCCGGGGAAAATTCGGTCGGCTTTGTTGAGTTGTTTGGAAAAACGATTTGAACAATCTGATCCAGAAAGGCTATATGATTTGTCCCAGTTTTTGATGCAGTACTACCAGTATATGCCTTCCGGCAAAAACTATATCTGGGATCAGATGCGCGACTTGCAGGAGTGGCACGCCATGGCGTATATGCAGCCCGAAACAGCGGCCGATCAACTGCGGGAGGCGATGTCTGATGCGGTGCGTTCCAACAAAAAAGGCCAGCAATATCGTTTGCAAATGCTGGTCGAAAAGCTTGATCAGCAATTTGAGACGCTCGGAAAAGCAGAGCGACAAGATAAATCTTTCCAGACCTTGGTGGCCTATACCAAAGGTATGCAGGCATTTCAAGAAGGCGAATACCAGGAGGCAATCGAGTCATTTGCTGATTTGCCAACCGTTCCGGCTGAATCAGAAGCAGGGGAGGGGCAAGACTTGTTTACGATTACGGTTCCTAAAGCCGTTCAACAAGAGCTGAAAAAACGAGATGCCGAACAGCCCAAAGGCACACTCAGAGCTAATTTTGTGGCGATCAATCAATATGAAAATATCAGCCCATTAAGTGCTGCGGTTTCAGATGCCGAGCGGCTAAAAAGTTGGCTACAAGAGCGGGTACAAAATCGACCGCTTAAGGTTCAAAGCTTACACGATGAGGCGGCAACAGAGGATGCTATCACTGGTATGTTGATCAATACCTTGGAACAGGCACAATCAGAAGATACCGTCTTGTTTTACTTTGCAGGTACGGGTGTGGAGCTTTCGCAAAATGGGTTGCAGGGGCCTCGCTCTGTGTTTGCTGGGGTAGATTTTCAGCTGGTGCGCGATCAGCCCGTTGGTGGTATTTCTGACCAGGACATGCGCAATATTTTGCAAGAATATAATCGGAATAATGCTTTTGTCTGCATATTATTTGATGCTTGTAATGTAGGAACTGCCAGTTGGATAGATATAGACAATCCGCGTCATATAATGCTTTCGGCCAGCCGCTTACAAGAAAAAGCCTTTGAAATTCGAACGGGTGGTGCGTTTACGACCGCTTTGCTGGATATTCTGAATGCACAAGAAGTCATACCAAATATGAATAGCCTGAGTATGGCGATTCGGGACGAAGTGCAACGACAGTTTGAAGAACAGACGCCCCAATTATTTGGTCATTATCAGACTCGATTAAGGACTTTTTTGAATTTAGGCGAAAGCCGGGAAGAAGACTTGCTCACTCGTGCTTTTCAGGAAATGGACTTATGGAAAGAAAGCCTTTCCACATCTATTCAAGCATTTGTTGAACGTTCGGAATTGATTGACCGAGCGGCTTTATTGCCATGGATGAGCACCTTTTCGACTTTAAAGTCTACCGATCAGTTGGAGGTGCTTAATCTGACAGGCATGGACTTCGTCCGCCTGTTTCGGAATATAATATCGGAATTGACCAGCCCAGTAATTCGGTATCAGACTGAAAATTTGGAGGAGTTGGATTTGCCAGGTTATGGCAATATTGTGCCGCCCACCAACATTCAACAGCAAAGTAATCTGGGGAGTTATTCACTCGAGAGCGAGCCTGAAAAGCGAGATTATTATTCGCTGATTTTGCAGCCGGACGTGGTCATGTTGCCTTTAAATGAGTGGATGGTGCAGCAGCTTTCGCAAAATGCAGAACTGCATGATGCTTTGATGGAGCGCTGGATACGCGACCGCCCTGTGATTCCTATCCTGATGGAAGCTTGTGCGTGGGAAAGCACTATAGCTGTGCGGTTTGCTGGGCAATTACTGCAAACGAGCCCACCCGAAGGCCCAGAAGCACAACGAGCACAATACGAGCAGAGCCTGAAAACATATTTAGGATTGTGGTGGCAGGCACAATTGATGGATTTGCGGAAGCAAATAGAAGATGGTCGACTGAGTCGGGTGTTTATGAGTTT
>JALEHC010000629.1 GCA_022763215.1 Saprospiraceae bacterium | reverse complement strand
GTAGATGCCCAATAATTATTTCCGATCAGTTGCTCTCCGGGGTACCCTTCCGTTTCTAAAATAGATTGCAGTTTTTCCATTTGTTGCTCACTATGAGGCGCAAATTTCTTTTCCGCATACCTGTCTTGGGCAGTTGCACTAAATGTAAACAAAGCACCAAGAGCTTTCCATTGATCTTTTTTGATACGTTTTTTAAGTTCTTTCTTTAATTTCTGATCAATTTTCGATTCATGAAAACGCCTCAATTCTTTATAATTAGCTTTTATCTTTTGCCAATGATCAGAATCGCGAAAGCTTTTTAAACATTCGTTTTTCCGAATCGATTTCATCTTCCAGCCTGCTTTTATAGCAGCCTCCATAAGTTCAACTGTTTTGGTGGTGTCATTTACCGTCCATGCAATTTGAGTAGCAATTTTATAATCCCTCACAAAAACAAAGTCATATTCTTCAAAGAGATCTTCGTAAGCATTCAAAGCAGGCAGATAAGCTTCCTCGATGATCATCTTTTCAATTTCCAGAACCTTATCGTGGTAATATTGATAATGATCGGCTGGCCAGATAATAATGAGAAAAAGAAAAAATAAGATAGGCATGGCTTAGTATTTTTTGGTTAACCAAAATGAAGGAGGATTGAAATACTAAGCAGTACGAATAAAAAAAGATCTTCCCCCATTACTAAAGAGAAGACCTTTTAAAACCCGGTTGGTTTTATTTTTTACAGTAATTGAATTCCTTTGATCTCTTTTTGATTATAATAATCTTTTGCTTTTGGACTATATAGCTCAATAAGAGAATAAGTTACTTTTACTTTTTGGCCAACTAATTCTTCAACGTCATCCATTAAAAGATCAGAACCATTAAAATAGCGAAGCCATACAAAAGTCTGATCACGACCTTGTTCGTCTTTAATGACCAAGAAATTGATATCTGTACCACGGATGGCTTTTACAGTGCCGACCATTTCGCTCACCACGCGTTTAGCATCCGTTTGATCAGCATTACCAACCGTTGCTACTTTTTGTAAAATAGCAGGGCAAGTTGCCGCCATGCGGAATCCAATTTTTTCGCCAAACTTGCTAAAACTCTGAGGATTACTTGGGTCTACTTCATATTTATCTTCATACTCACCAGTATGTTTACTCAAACTTTGCATAATGCAATACCCAAGTTCCAGATTGATCTGCTCTTGAGATAAAGACTCAATATTTTTCTTGGAAATGCAATCACAAGTTTCTTGTGCAAAGACATCCAAAATATCTTTTTCCTGAGCTGAGAGGTTGACCAAAAGGCCAAAAGACAAAGCGAATACGAGGAGGACAAAGCGCTTCATGTTGTTATTTTTTCGGTTAAAAAGGAGTCCTAAATTAGTCTTTCTCCAGCTAATTCTTCAGAATTTGTGGTATGATTTCCGTCATAAGTAATTAGACCAATTTACAAACAAGCGAAATTTTGTTCAGTGAGTACAAAATTTGCCTCTTGGAGCGAGACTGGCGGATGCCAGATGAGCGCGGCGCAACGGAGTGAGCAGGGCTAGGGATGGCACAGCCCGACCCCATAACCGCCGAAGGTGGTGGGGTAGCCCCCTAACCAACACTTTCCATCGCATACAGCACGCCTTTTAATGGTATCCCCAGCCAATGTGGCCGCGCATTCATCTCGTAGCCCAACTCATAAATGGCTTTTTCCAGAATATAACTCCGTAGCAAGATCTGCTTGCTGTACTCATCTTCCGGAATAAATACCTGCCCTTGGGTGGTTTTGAAATACGACGCCAGAAAACTCTGGCTGATGTAGTGAAACCATTGCTGTGCACATTGTTCCAGATACGGCATATCTGCCGCTTTGTATTTTTTATTGAGCAACAATTGGCCAAAGGCCACATAATGGAACGAACGTACCATGCCAGCTACATCCTTAAAAGGCGTTCGTTTCAGGCGGCGTTCACTAATCGAGAGCATCGGCTCACCTTCAAAGTCGATAATGTAAAAATCTTCGCCATTGAATAAGACTTGTTGCAGGTGATAATCGCCGTGAATCCGAGTTTTGTAGGCTTCAATTTTGCGCTCGTATATTTCGCTGAAAGCGGCCAAAATGTCTTCGCGCATACCCAGTATTTTTCGGGCTTCATCTTGCCGATCTGCCGGAAAAGTGTCGAGCTTTGCATCCAGCATACTGAATTTTTCGCTCACCAGTTTGCGATGTCCTGAGTAAATTGAACGCTGATAGTTTTGCGAGAAACGCTCTGGACAGAAGTCAGGATTATCATCTGATGAAGCCAGTGCAATGTGCATTTCAGCCGTGCGCTGCCCAAGCAGTCCAGCAAAATCAAATACCCGCTGCCCGATCAAAGTCTGCATTAGCGTTGGCATATCTTCAAAGGTCAGTGCATCTTTGCGAACAAGCGGAGGCAGTTGCAGTTTTTCGCCTTCTTCATTGAGCGCACTTTCGTAAAATGCAATCACCGACGACAACATCAATTCCCAGGCTTCGCCTTGGTTTGGGATTTTATTTTGCAATAATCCCAGAATCGTAAACGTCTGATCGCTCAGGTCTTCCAACTGAATACCACCACCGTATCGAGGCGAATGCTCAAACC
>JALEHC010000628.1 GCA_022763215.1 Saprospiraceae bacterium | reverse complement strand
TCGCTGGATATCATTCAAATCAGAAACATCGTAAGCATCCAGATTTGCGTTTTCACGCTCATCTGTAGTGAAAAGGTAGTTGCCATCGTCTGATAGCCATGCATTATGCGTAAAATCGAAAGAAGTTCCGGCTGTCGCCAAGGTTACTGGATTTTCTTTGTCGGAAACATCTATTACAGAAAAATAACCATCAAGGATATCCGAGCTCCAAAGTGTATCTCCACGAACAAAGTTATCGTGCGAATAGCGACGGTCAGCAGCACCCACATAGATAGGATTCCCCGGATCGCTAAATACATCAATAATCAAAACGCCACCATCATTTAGGTTGCAACCAGACAGGTAGCAATACCCATTTTCATCAATATATAAGTTGTGGCAAGTTTGGAGGGTTGCCGTTTCATTGCCTACCGATAAAGTAGGTGTCCAGAATTCATGCGTAATGTTATCTGGTGCTCCACTCATATCAATAATAAGTAGGCCATCATTTCCTACATCTGTAGTTACATAAACAAAGTCGCCAAATGTTTTAGCATCTCGCCATGTAGAAGTAGCTCCAGGTATATAAGCGACTTCAGTTGGATTAGTAGGGTCTTCCAGACTATAAACGATAGTTGCTACCCGGCTACCAATGATAGCATATTCAGTGCCATTACCATCTACATAACCCCAGATATCATTGTATTGGTCGCTGCTGTAATCATCATTGGTACCAATGAGGGTCATGTTGAAATCGGGTTGTTGTGCGAAAGTAAGGGTCGCACTGAGCATAAAGAGAGAGAATAGAATTTTTTTCATCTTAGACTTAATTACATTTCGTCCTTTCCCCGCTACTTTAGTTGGGTGGAAAGGACTGGTTAATAAATAATTAGGGAATATTATTTAATCCCTTCTGTATATCAGAAGAAGCGTATCAAGTAGGCATCAAGTAAGTGCCCCGCAATATTAGTTAATGGGGTAAAGTGGCTTTTAAGACTGTTTGGTCAAACAGTGTCGAAAAATAAGTTTTTTAGTCATATATCCGGTTATGAACGACGTGCTATCACCGCAATTGTTAAACGGCTGACACAGACGAGCTCGCCCTGATCATCTTCGATATCAATATTCCAAACCTGTATCCGCTTGCCTATCCGAATTGGTTTTACAGTAGCATATACATGGCCACTGGTGGCAGAGCGCAAGTGGTTGGCATTGATTTCCACACCAACAGGCATATGAGTAGATGGATCGTCCAGAACGGCCACCCCGGCTACGCTGCCCATGGTTTCGGCTAAAGCCGCAGAAGCACCGCCATGTAGTAGTCGATAGGGCTGTACGGTACGGTCATCCACAGGCATTTTGGCTTTGAGGTAGTCATCGCCTACTTCAATAAATTCAATGCCTAGATTTTCTACCAAGGTATTTTTGGACATGGCGTTCATTACCTCGAGTGTAGCCAGATTTTTCCAGATCATATTTATTTTTTTATTATCTAAATCTTTGTTTTGCCATTTTATTGGCTTCTTTGTTTTTAGCAACTTTATTTACCGAAAGCTTAGCAACTACTGCCTTACCGTTCTTTCCGGTCTGACGCTCATAGGCTCTGATTAGGAAGGCATACCAAACGACTCCCACCGTATAAAAGAGCACCGTAATCAGAAAAATAGTCACGTACCGCAGGTTCATTTGCCGCAACAGGCTGAAAATTTGAGTAGAAATAAACCAGCTTCCTGACCAGATCGAGGCATTCAGCGCACTGATAATTTCCTGATTCTTTTTGCCAACATAATACATGCTCAGCTCGGTTGTCATGGGTTGAGCGGCATTCATCAGCGGTTGACGAATAACGTAAAAGAAGATCGCAAAATAAACCGCAAACTCCCAATCGGCATAGTACTCGGTCGTGGCCAAAAGAAAAAGAGCCAGCACTGCCAGCGATTGAAACAGTGTAATGGCTGTACGATAACCAAAACTTCGCCGAATAAACGGAATGAAAATCATTACACAGGCCACCAACAAAAAACAAGCTGCCCCAATAATCGAAAATTGGTCGCTCGAAACGCCATGTACATTCAAAAAGAACAAATTGATAACCGGAATCGTAAATCCAGCACCAATCGCAATAATCAAGGTAGGGGTAACTGCTTTGAAAATATCACCCCAATCATAATTGCTGATGATAGAGCGAAGTGGAATTTTATTAGAGGTTCGTTCCTGCCAGCGAATGCGGCTCACAAAGTAAATACTCAAAAAGGACAGGCCCGAAACAAACTGCAACATGCGCTTTTCATCTATAAAATCAGGTGCCCAACTATTGAGAAAATAGTAGCTGGTACCTACCAAAAACATGGTAACACTAAAGCTCAAATACGAAAGCGAAAAGGCTTCCGAGTGTACCTCTTTATCCGAATTGAGCAAAATAAACGGCAATACCGTAATCTGCATACAAGTATATGCCACGCCCCAAACCATAGCCGCTCCATTGAGCAACCATACTTCATGCACCTCAATAGCATAAATAATCAGTAAAGAAAAAATAGGCAAGCCAATGGCTGCTGTGTAAAAGAAAGGCCGAAGCTTTCGTCCTTTAATGAATAATCCGAGTGGAAAAGCCAGCAAACAGACGGCCAGAAAGCGGTAAGAAAGCACTTCTGCCACCTGATAGTCGGCAAAGCCTTCCTCGACCATGTAAAAATTGAGTAGTAAGAAAAATGCTGTATTGACGGATTGAATAAAAAACTGTGCAACAAACAGATTCCTCAAATGCGGGCCGATTTTTTGATAACCAGCCAGCATTTTTTGAAGTCGCCTCATAAATAAAAATTACTTTTTTTGCATCAGGATGATCTGAATACTATCTGCCAGATCTTCGCCATAACGATTTTGTAATGCTTTTGGAGCATCCTTGAATTCAATGGTTTCGAAGCCAAATTGTTTAAATAGTGCCATTTTTGCCCAGCGACAAAGAACGAATAAAGGCGTAGGTTCTGCTCTTTCAATAGCTTCGTGTATGAGCATACTAATGGTCGGAACATCAGCGCGTTCTACCAATTCTTCAATCACAAAAATATCTTTGAATTTTACCAGTTGGATGCCTGCATTGGGTTGCTCTTCTTTGTAGGTCATGATCAGTTGCAGGTTGTCGGCCATAGCTGGTGCTTGTCCTGTTAGTTTTTTCCAGTCATCGGGCGTAGCCGTTGCTACCTTCGTTTCTTGTTCCATAAATAGTTTTAAATATGCTAAACATTGCTCCCAGTCGGTGGGATGAAATTTTTTCCAAAAACCATCGCGTCTAAACCATGTAAGTTGCCGCTTGGCATACCGACGGCTATTGCGTTTGACTAGTTCGATCGCTTCCGCTAAATCAATCACACCGTCAAAGTATTCAAACAGTTCCTGATATCCAACAGTTTGGAGGGCCGTGAGGTTCTTTTTGGGGTGTAAGCTTTTGGCTTCCGCCAAAAGTCCAGCTTCGAGCATGAGGTCTACGCGTTGATTGATCCGATCATAAAGCCTTGCCCGATCCCAATTCATTTGCAAATATATCGGGCGGAATGGTCGCTCTTTACTTCCTCCTTTCCGCCAGCTCGAAAACGGCCGACCACTGCTCCGCGAAACAGCAATTGCCCGAATCAATCGGTGCGGATTGTTCAAATCTACTTCTTCATGATAAATGGGGTCTAATTGTTGAAGTTGTTCTTGTAAAAAGCTGATGCCTTTGGCTTCAAATTCAGCTTCCACTTCATCTCGAATCGCTTTAGGCACTTCCGGAAAATTATCTAGTCCCTGACAAAGCGCATTAATGAATAAGCCTGAACCTCCAGCCAATATGACCACGTCTTTTTCTCGAAATAATTGTTGTAGCAAAGCAAGCGCATCGCGCTCAAAATTTCCTACACTATAAGCATCTTCTATAGAAAGGCTATCAATGAAATAGTGTTTGGCTTGCGCCAATTCATGCGCATTTGGCTTAGCGGTACCAATCGACATTTCACGATAAAATTGCCGAGAATCACTGGAAAGAATAACCGTATCAAAATGGCGGGCAAGACGAATGGCAAATCCGGTTTTTCCACTGGCAGTGGGACCTCCTACAACAATCAGAAACTTATTTGTACCCATGCAGCGAAAATACAAAAGGTTTTTAAAATTGCTTATTTTACCAGCAAATCCAGATATTATGAACTACTGGCTCGTCAAATCCGAACCTTACGAATACAGTTATCAAGATCTCGAAAAAGATGGCAAAACCATGTGGAGTGGCGTTCGCAATTATGCGGCTCGTAACCACTTACGTGAAATGCAACACGGTGATCTCGTCCTTTATTACCACAGTCGTAAAGGACTCGAGATCGTCGGTTTAGCCAAAGTCGAAAAAGAAGCTTACCCAGACCCCACAGCCGAGAAAGGTGATTGGTCCGTAGTAGATTTGGTCCCAGTCAAAAGCTTGCAAAAACCTGTTAGCTTGAAATCAATTAAAGCCACACCAGAACTTTCAGAAATGCCTTTGGTGAAAATTGGCCGACTTTCTGTGATGCCGGTTGAGGCTGCTGCTTTTCAGAAAATACTGGAAATGGCTGAAACCAGCCTGGATTAATAGTGCCGAACCATTATTTTACCAGTTTTTTCAATGCTACCGTTTTTAACTCTATAAAAGTATACTCCATTCGGAATCAGTCCGGTAACCAGGCTCTTTTTGTTGAGTTCACCAAGGGTAATCTCCCACTGAGTATTAAATACCGGAATTCCTGCCGGATTGAATAATTCAAGTGTGGCTGTGGTCGCCTCCGGTTCTTTTATTTCTATTTGTAATAGCTTATCAACTGGATTAGGATACAAACGAACGTTTCCAAATTGCGGAAATACCGTGGTCACAATTTGGGAATAGGTGTAAGCCCGATCTTCCGTAATTGCTTTTATTCTGTAAATATTGGTGCCGCGAAGCGGCTGCTCATCTACGTAAGTGTACACATGATCTGCATTTGGCGAAAGCTCAGCAATGGTCTCGAAATGGTAAAAGTCTGAAGAACGCTGTAATTCAAATACGCCAATACTATCTTCAAGTTGGGTTTCCCAATTTAAATCAACGGTTTCGTCATTAGCTATGGCTTCCAAATCTATCCATTCTACAAAATCGGGGCCACAATAAGGAAATACCTCTTGAGTTTTAGTCGTAGACAAGCCCTGAGGGTCCGTAACTTTCAGTTCAATGCGGTACCAGTATAACTCCTGTTCACAACCATACGGATCGATCAGTACATGTGATTGTGGTTCAAAATTAACTGGTTCTGGATGATAGTGGTCATTGTGGTGGAAAAATACCCGCCACTCATGCAATAGCTCTTCTGCGGGCGTCTCAGTATCGCGCACATCTGCGCGCAATTGGAGCAGGGTAGAGGTATGCAAAGGATAGAAATCGCCATCCTCAAAGCTGGTAATATCTGCTTCTGGAGGTGTATTATCGAGTGAAATGACCTGAGTAGTCGAGTGCACTGCACCTTCTGCATCTTCTACGGTTAGCCGCACTTCATAGCTTCTCGGCTGGCCGTCGTTGCTTTCAAAAATATGAGCTGGCTTCAGTTCAGTGCTGGTCGTACCATCACCAAATTCCCAAAAATAGGCAACTAATGGTAGATTACTATCATAGGAATTACTGGCATCAAATTGTACGGTGAGCGGGCTGGGGCCAAATATTTTGTCGGTTTCAATCACAGCAACAGGCGGGGGATTACCCCCATAAGTGATTTTTCGAATCTCATTATGGATATTGACATAATACAAATTTTCATCAGCTGGATTCAGCGCCAAGTGGATAATATCTTTACTCTCATTGTGAAAGGCTTCCACTTTGTGCAATTGATGGTTGTCATCAATGTCAAAGGTCTTGATCCAACCACTAAAGTCAAAGCCAAAGAATTTTCCGCGGTACTTTTCCGGATATGCTTCGCCTTTATAAAATACACCAGCTAAGCTCGAAAAGCCATTAAAGTTTTCTCCTTCAACCGGCGAATTGTCTGCACTCAATTCTATTTCAGCTATATTACCTTCCAAGGTATCAGGTAAAACAGCTCTGGCAGGCGGATTCCATCGAGCATTACTCCATGCAATAAGCGGCAGACTTTCTACACTTGGATGGAGTTCTTCTGAAATTGGTTGTGTTGGATCACAAGGATTAACGGCTACCCAATCCTGATTTTTATAAGGACGAACCATCAATTCATTAAACGGTATCAAGGCTTCATTACAACCACCATTTCCATATAATGGATTAGGTGCCATTGGGTTGCCTGGAATTTCCATTGTCCAAAAAGCCCAAGCCAAGCCATAACCTTCGGTTAGAGGCCAACCAAAGTTCATGCCGCCTTCCGAAACAATATTGATTTCTTCCCAAGCTCCATTACCAACATCACCGACCATAATTACACCCGGCTTTCCCTCATCTGGGCTGTGCCCTTCTGTACCAGGGCGCAACGCAATACGGTAAGGGTTGCGAAGGCCGTAGGCCCAGATGCGTGATTTTGCGGAGCGTGGAGCGGAAGCATCAAAAAACGGATTAGTAGGTAGGCCATCTCCTGTTTCTGCGTCTATGCGCAAAATTTTACCCTGCATGCTACCCAGGTATTGTGCCTTGAAGGAGCCCAGGTCTTGATCGGGCGTTAGAATACCTTGTTCAATGGCTTTGGAAGCAAAAGTGCCTGTACCATCACCACCCGTATCGGGGGTATTGGTAGCGCCATCGCCAACAGAAATAAGCAGTGTCCCATCTTGCGAAGCCAGCAAAGAACCAAGTCCATGGTACTGGTAATAGAGTGGAATTCCGGTGCCTATTGCTTCTCCCAGCAATACTTTCCGACTATCTGAAACTAAGGACGTAAAGTTGGTAGCCGGATCGGCTTGATATCGAGTAACCCGACCAAAGGTCGGATTTTGAGTGTCTAGACTGTCTGGAATATATTCAGGCGTACCAGCGTATTGCAAATGGTGCATATCGACTGAATATAATAGATAAAAACGACCATTTTCCAAAAACTTAGGATCGAGACTAAAACCCAGAAGGCCATGATCTTTCCAGTTGCTTACTTCATCTGAAAGATCGAGTAGGGGAGTAGTTGGCAAATTTCCTTCTTCTTCGACTAGCCATACTTTTCCATCTTTTTCCCATAAAAACAGGCGACCTTCTTCGTCAAAAGTGATGCCCATGATGTCAGAAAAATTATCGTACAATACCTGATCATAAAATTCAGAAGGTAGTTGCGCATAAATAATGGTATTTGCGATAAGCAGAAGTGCAGTAAGCAATTGTTTCATAAGCCTGTGTTTCCAACAAAAATAAAAAGCAAGACCACGATCACTATAGATCAGGCTGAAAAAATGCCTTTTATGACTGTTAACTTACTTGTTTGATTTATGATTTTACTCAGACGTAATTTTCTTTACTTGAAAAGTTTAGAGTAATTAAAGTCGACAAATTACCCAACAGAAAAATTTTCAATTTTTTACGGATAGAGGCGATCAGATTATAAAATCAGATCAGGCTGATCAATGATGGATAAGCGAGTTGCTGCTGAGAGTTGGCCAAGTTGCAGGCGTACCTGATCCAACTCATCAATGGATTTTGATTTGCAGATAAAGCTCAGATCAAGTCCATTTTCAATGGTATCCATCCGTTTGAGTTCTACATGGTGTAGATTTTCCGAAAGGATGGCATGTATTTTCTTGAAGTCGTTGGTATCCGTATGGATATTGACAAACATCCGATCTTCGCTCTTAAACTTATAGGAGCGGGTCCATCGTTTACTTATAAACAACAAACTAATGATAGCTGCAAAAGCCGCAATCGCAAGTATTGGCTCATTAGCACCGCCGGCAAGGCCTAAGCCGATGGTAATAAACAGGTAGGTGAGTTCTTCGGGGTCTTTGATGGCTGCCCGAAAACGGACAATAGAAAGAGCACCGACCAGACCCAAAGAAAGCGCCACAGAGGACTTAATGATCATGATGATCAGCATGGTGCCAAGGGAAAGCGGCAGAAAATTGGAAGCAAATTTGCGTCGATTGGAAATGGCATTGCCATAGTGGATATAGAAGGAGCGAAGCAGGGCTACCAGAAATGCAGTGACAAATACATTGAGCAAAAATTCATCGAATGAAACATTCTCTGCAAACTCAGTCAAGTATCTTTCCTGTAGTTTTTTGAGCAACTCCTCCATCTAGGTAAATTTTTAGGTTGGTGCGGGTAGGGCTATCCGACATTCAATGAAAACAAAAATAATATTTCTGAGGAAGCTGCCCGATTTTTAAAGAAAAGATTTTAGGATTGATGTTTAAACAAACTACCTTACACAAGCTTTGTTCAGAACTTTTTGGGCAAAAAAAAGGTACTCCTAACTGGAGCACCCACATAAACTATAAACAAACAAAAAACATTAGCGATTCTGAAACTGATAGCAAAACAAGAGATGATTAAAAGGGTTTAGAAAAAGACCGCTTTCTTTTAAAAAAACTCAGATTTCATCTGAATTATCAAAAAACTGCCTACTTTTAATTTGTAATATGCTACAAAACAAAAATATCAATTGGGGATATGTGCTCACTGCCATCGTTGCAACGCTTTTACTGGTGCGCATCCTGCCATTTTTGCTACCTGCACTACTGCTCGGCCTGAGCGTATTCATCCTGGGAATCATAGGCTTGGTGGTGTACAATTATCTTCAAAAAAATAATGCTGATTCTGCGGCAGATAATGAAATTAATGCCCGTATTCAAGCTTGCGAACTCCAAAAGGAAAAAATTCAGGCTGAGATGTCTGATATCCGAAATGAAATTCAGCGACTCGAAAAAGAAATTAACTCTCCTGACATAAGCAGAAAAAATAAATTAGAACTGGAAAAACAACGCGATGATTTTAAAAATGAATATCGCCTCCGCAAACTAAAGCTCGATTTTTATAAAACTTGTATCACCAAGTTGCGCAAAATGAAACACAATCAGCGCATCAAACGAGAAATTGAGGAAAGACAAGAAAAATTGCGCCTCCTCAAAGAAAATCGCTACGAAGAACTAGCCGAAATGGAAAGCTTACGCTCAGACGTGGAAATGGATGTATTCTATCTGAATACAATCGATGATTTATCTTCGCAAATGCTAAAAAGCCAAACCTCTGAAAATACGCTTCACCTTCAGAAAGAATTGGAAAAAATGACCAGAGAACTGGACGAGTTATAAACCTTATTTTACTGATAATCTTTGGCAAAGTCCTGGAAAGGGGTGCTTTCATAATGACCACCTGCAATAAATTCCAGCTCCATCAACATATCTCTAACCGACTTATAGCCCGGAGAAATCGTAATCCGGTTTTGGTCTTTATCAAGGTACACATACGATGGGTACCCAATGCGTTCTACGCCTTCCAATAATGCCATGGCAAGTTCGTGCATACCACGACGACCAACTTTTGGGTTGTGTTTTAGCGTATGGCCTTTGTACTCGATATTGGCTTTTTGTTCCGCATCTAATTTGATCGGAATAAAGTTTTCATTGATGTATTGAATCACCTTTGGGTCTTGGAAGGTTTCGCGATCCATTTTTTTGCAGTAGCCACACCATTCCGTGTAGAGATCTACAAAGTATTTTTTACCATCTGGGTTATCGAGTTGAACTGCTTCTTCCCAAGTGAGCCAATTAATTTTATCTTTTGGAGGGTTGTCTGCAAAGACAGCAGTTGTACAAAGAGACAGGAAAGTTACCAAACTCAAAAAACAGAAAAGCTTTTTCGCATTCATAGGACAAAATTTAAACCTTCTTTAACCAAATTTACTTTAAAGAGAAGTTAAAGTGGATAAAGGCTGCATGTTTAATGCATTTTTAACTTTTTTTATTTTGTTTTCAAGACCAAATAGATGTCAAAACACAAAATAGTAGTGGGAGTAGGCGGTTCGAGTGGTTCAATTTACGCAAAAGTGTTGTTTGATCGGCTCCAACAATTACAAGATCAGACCGAAGCCATAGGCGTAGTAATGTCTGAAAATGCGAAATTCAATTGGAAATACGAGCTTGGCGATGAATCTTACCAAGATTATCCTTTTGATTTTTATAACAAAGCCGATTTTATGGCGCCTTTCGCCTCCGGCTCGGCAAAATACGGGAGCATGATTATTTGCCCTTGCTCTATGGGCTTGATGGGGCGCGTAGCTACTGGTATCTCTACGGACCTGATGACGAGGGCAGCCGATGTCATACTCAAAGAACGCCGAAAACTCATCATGTTGATTCGCGAAACACCTTTCAGCTTGATTCACATCAACAATATGAAAACAATAACCGAGGCGGGCGGAATTATTTGCCCAGCTATCCCGTCTTTTTACAGCCAGCCGGATTCGGTAGAAGCCATTGTCGCTACGGTTGTTGACCGTGCCTTGGATTTGGCAGGCTTGCAAGTGGAAACCTATCGGTGGGGCGAATAAAATTTTGAAAGCTAAGCTTTTTCACCTTTCTTTGTGACAAATTCAAAAAACATAACAGATGAAGAAAGGACTGCTCTTTTCATTTCTGCTTATTTTTTCATTTTTTCTAAAAGCACAATCATCCATGGATTCACTAAGTTATAGCGTGGGCGTGGTTTTGGGTAAAAGCCTGAAGCAGCAGGGTCTCGACCAAGTTGACCCTTCCTCGCTTGCTCAAGCAATCGACGATTTTCTAAAAGGAAATGAATTGGCGATCAGCGAAGCAAAAGCTGGACAAAACGTTCAGAAATATCTAAAAGAAAAACAAGCTGGCGAAGGTGAAGCTTTCCTTACGGAAAATGCAAAACGCCCAGAAGTGAAGGTTACGGAAAGTGGCTTACAGTACGAAGTGATTAAAGAAGGAGAAGGTGCAAAACCAACTACCAAAAACCGTGTAACGGTACACTACCATGGTTCACTAATCGATGGTTCGGTGTTTGACAGCTCTGTAGAGCGCGGCCGCCCGGCAACTTTTGGCGTTACTCAAGTAATTCAAGGTTGGGTTGAAGGTTTGCAATTGATGACAGAAGGATCAAAATACAAATTCTATATTCCTTATAACTTAGCATATGGCGAACGTGGTGCACCACCAAAAATTCCACCATATTCAGCTTTGATTTTTGAAGTAGAATTGTTGAGTATCAACTAATTGTCGCTTCTTGCCACGCCATTTGGCGGACAGCTTCGGCAAATAAAAAAGCCCTGCACATCTTTCGATCTGCAGGGCTTTTACATTTCTTAATTTCTCAACGAAGTTCGATACGAATTTCACTCAAATCATCCAGAATATCTTCCCGGATGCTTTCCATTTCTTTTTGAAGATCGGTCAATTGTTCTTCTTTGATCGCTTCCAATTCTCGAAGCTCTGCCCGAAGATGTTCCATCTCAATTTGAATGGAAGGTGTAAAACTCACTTTAGTTTGTGGTGCGAAATAGGTTTTTGCTCGAAGTTCACCAATCATTTCTGATTGTTGGTGTATCCTGGAGACTGTGATGCCAAGCGCAAAACTCAGCAGTACGACCAGAAAGGCCATAATTTTAAATTTGTTTTGCATCGTCAGGTGATTTTTTTTTTGATTTCTAAGTACAAGTCGGTTGATAGAATTTTGATTACAACTAATCTTCTTCTATCGAATACTTAAAATAAATCAATAAATTTCAGGCTTCAACCAAGCTTCTTGGTGTTTAAAATAGATTTAACATATTTTTGCGCAGTTTAATCGCTTAACAAACAGCTTCCTATGCGAATCGATATAATCTCTGTTGTACCTGAATTATTGGAAAGTCCACTCAGTCATTCCATCATGCAACGTGCTCAGGAAAAGGGTCTACTCGAAGTTCATGTTCATAATTTACGCGATTATGGTATTGGCGGGTACCGCCAAATCGATGATTATCAGTACGGTGGCGGAGCTGGTATGGTGATGATGGTCGATCCGGTAGCGCGCTGTATGGACGACCTCATGGCCGAACGTACCTATGACGAAGTCATCTACTTAACGCCCGATGGTACCCGTTTGCAACAAAGCATCTGCAATTCGCTTTCGCTAAAAAATAATTTGTTAATGCTCTGTGGTCACTACAAAGGAGTAGATGAACGCATACGCGAACATTATATCACGATGGAAATTTCTATTGGCGATTTTGTATTATCGGGTGGTGAACTTCCGGCCGCCATGCTAGTCGATTCCATTGGCCGATTGATTCCAGGCGTATTGGGTGATGAAACTTCTGCGCTCTTTGACTCTTTTCAGGACAATCTGCTGGCTCCGCCTGTGTATACGCGTCCAGCGGAGTACCGAGGCTGGGAAGTTCCGAAAATCCTACTTTCTGGACATGAAGCCAAAATTGAAGAGTGGCGCCATGAGCAAGCCATCGAACGCACTCGCAATCGACGCCCGGATTTATTGGCAGGCGATGACGCTACTGAATGATTAACAACTGACTACTAATTTTTCCACTTTTTTGTTGTTGGAATTCTACTTGATATTTGCCTTTCGGCAAATGCTCAATCGACACAGCAGTCTGGCCTTCGGCCAGTGGCTGCTGATGGCAAAGCTTACCATCTAGTTGATGAATGCGAAGCACTCCTGCAACGGAGACCCGGAGCTGAAGTACATCCGTTGCCGGATTAGGATACATTTCAAAAGTGTCGGATTTGGCGACAGCCGAATTAGCGAGTGGACGATCTAGATAAATGACCAAAGTATCATTTTGTCCTTCCGTCAATTCAAAATCAAAATAATAATCAAGAAAACCATCTGCCTGAATATTTGCTGCAAAGCTGTCCTCTAGTTGTCCCCATCGTGCCCAGCCATTGGCATCTGTGCGCAGTGTATCTGACTCGCCCTCTATTTGCATGGATGCATTGAAGATAGGATTGCCGCTGTCAGCAGCTCGAACTTGCACATAAATGCGGCCTGCAAAGTGTTGTTCCCATTCCCACACAAGTAAACCTCGTGTGCGATCGCCGCCTACAATTTTGCCGGAAGGCAGATAAGGACAAGCAGACCATAAACCATTAAAACCACCACTCGGCCCAGGGTAAGTATCATAAAACGCCACTTCCACCGGAACCTCTGGATCAACCAAATCGACTACTCGTAAGCCTTCCGTATTGTGGGAAATAAAGGCAAAATCACCTTTTATATAAGGATTGTGAACCAGACTTTCTGGATTGGCTGTATACCGAGCGACCTGTTCCAGATTATTTGGATCTTCGATATTCCAGATAATGGCTTCCAGTCCGTCATTTTCATTAGCAACCATGAGGTATTTGCCATCGAGCGTCATGCTGGAGCTATGGGTAAATCCATTCGGATCAGGTATCCGATATAAAAACGTAGGATTGCTTTTATCGCTGATATCTACAACATCCGTTCCGGGTTCAAAAAAAGCAGAAGCAAATAGCAAGTCGCCTCGTACGTGGCAGTCGTGTATGTAATAGCCGGGGGCATACAACCCAACTTCTACCGGAGTCGTAGGGTCACTAATGTCGAGTATATGCACCCCCTCGGTACTGGTGGTGCCATTGACATATATATAAGGACTTTCGTCAAATATGTCTTTCTGGATGATATGACCTTTCGTAAACGTAGAGTCGAAGGTCGTCAACAAGTTGGCCGTGTCCGGCAAATTAGACAAGTCTATCACTTGTAGGTGATGCCCATCATCTTGGACATCGGTTACTACATAAGCATGCTGATGGACTACAGTTATCTCCCGCCAATTGGTGGAAGGGCCAGGGATGAAGGCCAATTCCTGATCAGCACCTTCCGGATTGTCGAGCCAATAAATGGCCGTACCAGATTTGGCGCCCACCAGCCCATATTCGCGGCCTAGGGTATCGGTATAGGCCCATGAACCCGAATAGCGGGTATCGCCTCGATTGATCTCGGCAATCAGGTTGAGATAAAGGCTGTCTTGGCCATACAATGATGAAAAAGAGAGGAGTACGAAGAGAAGGGTATAATAATTCATATTTTAGCCTTGGTCATGAGGCTTCAAAATCGGAAGTTTTATCAAGAAAATCGAGCCACCATCCGGATTTTCTTCTACCCAAATGTCGCCTTGGTGTTGTTCGGCAATTTTTTTGCAAATGGCGAGGCCGACACCTGTTCCTTCATAGACATGGTCGGCATGCAAACGCTTAAAAATATCAAATATTTGTTCTTGGTGATTAGGAGCAATGCCAATACCATTATCTTTCACCCGAAAAAGATAGTGGTCTGGTTTTTCTATGTATTCAAAAGACAGAATGGGAGGGGAGCTGTTGTTGTATTTCAGGCCATTCTCCAGCAAGTTTTGAAACAGAGATACCATTTGCGCAAAATTGCCGAAAATGATTGGGAAGTTTTCTATGTGAACCTGAGCTTTTTTCTGATCGATAAAAGTTTGTAGGTTGAATAATACAGTTTGGAGGACTTCATTTAGGTCAATGAGGGTTTTATCTTCTTCCAAATCTCTGATTTTTGAAAAGACAAGTACATCTTCAATGGTACGATACATTTGTTTGGAACTATTGATCGCTGTATCCAAAAATTCATCAATCTGTTCGGCGGTAGGAGTACCTTTGATGCGCTGTTGAATTAAAGTCAGGTAGCTACTAATATTTCGAATTGGCGTTTTGAGATCATGAGAAGCGATGTAAGCTAGTTTTTCGAGTTCCTCATTTTTAATTTTCAGTTGGGCTAGAGATTCTTTTAGTTGTTGTTCTCGAATATTGGATTCGCTTTGAAAAAAGTTGATGATGATCAGTACCGCAAAATAGATAATGATAAAAACATAATAATAAACGGCCGGTAAGACTAAGACTTCAAAAGGCGCCTGCCAATAGAAGTTCATATAAGTACAAAAACTGAAAGCCAGGATGAGAAAAAGGTTGAGCAGAATGCGAGCCCTGAGCGATTGAAAGAAAATTAAAATGACAGGCCCCATTGCCACAAAGGCTACAATTGCATTGAGTAAAGGACCAAACAGATAGTTAAAGGCGGTGATAATCAGAATGGCAAATATAGTTTGTACAGCCCTGGCAAAAAGGTAAAGTTTATAATGCTGAAGTATAATGACCCCCAGAAATACGAGCGAAGAAAAAATACAACTCAGCAAGATGACGCTACTATAACTAAATGGCAAAGTGATTAGCCCCAATAATTGTAAAACTATGGCTAGTCCTGCCATTTGATTAAGCAGCCGGATTTTTTTGACGTCCTGATGGGATTGATCTGCACTTGTACCAATGGCAGAGATACTTTCCCATAAATTTTTCATGTAGGAGAGATTTACAAAAACATGTTTAAAGTTATTTCTACCGGGTTTCTATATTAAAAGTAGTAAATATTTTAATATAAGTGAGGGATCAAAATTATGGATCAGTGAAATTTGTCAGCGTAAAATGAGTGCCAGCTTATTTTAAGGGACTTTTACTCAAAACGTAAGGCTTAGCAATCTCTCCTTGGTTTGGGGGGCTATAATGGATGCAGCTTTAAAACGCAGTGCAAAAGTACTTCCACCGTCGGGATTTTCTTCAATCCAAATTTCGCCTTGATGTTCTTCTACAATTTTTTTGCAAATGGCCAGACCAACTCCTGAACCTTTGTATTTGCTACGATCGTGAAGTCTTTTGAACATTTCAAACACTTTTTTCTGGTGTTCTGGTTTTATGCCTATTCCATTATCTTTTATCCTTATCAAATGAGCATCTTCTTGTCTTTCCCAATTGATTTGAATGTTTGGTTTTTCTGAGTCATTATATTTTAGCCCGTTTTCGATGAGGTTTTGGAATAAGGAGCTTAATTGTCTGCGATTTCCATCAATTCGAGGCATATTTTCTGGGATAAAGACAGTTGCATTTTTGTCCTTAATTTGAGCATCAAATTTGAAAAGCACCTCCTTGATAACTTCGCCTAGGTTTAGTTTTTCAATTTTCTTTTCTTCACTCAGCCTTGCATACTCCAATAGGTC
>JALEHC010000108.1 GCA_022763215.1 Saprospiraceae bacterium | reverse complement strand
GAACAGGAAAAAACAACCATCGTCATGGTAACGCACGACGAAACTATGGCTCAAAAAACCCACCGCTTAGTCCGATTATTTGACGGAAGTCAAGTCAATTAACCCCCAGATTAATCACCCAAATTCAACAATTATGCTTAGAAATTATATCAAAATAGCGTGGAAAGTACTGGGCCGCAATCGCTTTTACACCTTTATCAGCTTATTTGGCATCAGCCTGACACTGGCGGTATTAATCATCGTTAGTGCCTTCCTCGATCAGGTGCTCAATGGCTCTTATCCGAATTTTAAGAAAGATCGGGTACTTTTTGTAAACCGTGTCCATGTCAAAGGTGAGTTTGGAAGCTCTATCAGCATGGGGAGTTATACGCTATACAACGAGTATATCAAGCAGCTCAAAACGCCAGAGAATATGGCGATGGCTTCTTTTGGAAGTACCCGAAATGTGTTTGTCGGCAACCAAAAACTCCAGCTAACTGAAAAAACAACCGACCCTGGCTTTTTCGAAATCATGGAATTCGACTTTCTGGCAGGAGGACCTTATAAACAAGAACATATTGATCGGAATGAATATGTGGCGGTTATTTCCGACAATACAGCCAATGACTATTTTGGCTCAGTCGAAGAAGCTATGAAACAAAAAATCAGGATTGACGGTACCAACTACCAAGTTATCGGGGTAGTCAAGCGAGCACCCAGCTATGACTTTTCCTGCTCTGCTGATGTTTTCCTCCCCTATCATCTGAGTAAAACCAATCTACAAGACCCTGCGCCATTTGGACCGTTTATGCCTATTTTGCTTGCGCAAAATGCAAGCGAGCACGAAAAAATAAAAGCAGAACTGCAAGCTTTAATACCCAAAGTCAACTTTCCTCCAGATGCATGGTATGAAGAACTATTCCTCACTGCCGCTACCGTACCCGAAGTCTTGGGAAGATTCTTAGTTAGTGAAAACTCAACCATAAATGTAGCCCAGCTTTTATATTCCGTACTGTTTGCGGCCATGTTGCTCTTTATGCTACTGCCTACGCTCAACCTGATTAATCTGAACACCTCCAGAATTGCAGAACGTGCCTCTGAAATTGGAGTACGAAAAGCATTCGGTGCTACCTCTCAAACCCTTACGCTTCAATTCATTGTAGAGAATATTATCATTACGCTTATCGGTGGAGCTATTGGGTTGGTTTTAGCATTTATTGTGCTCAAAACGATTGAATCCTCAGGGGCAATCCCTCATGCTATTCTTCGAATAAACATACGTGTTTTTGGCTTTGGATTGTTCCTTTGCTTGTTATTTGGCATTCTTTCGGGCGTCTTGCCAGCATTGCGAATGTCACGGCTTTCTATTGTTAATGCCATAAAAATGAAATAAGATGTTGAAGCATATATTTTTAATGATCTGGAATCAAAAAGGGCGCAATTTTGGACTCATGCTGGAGATATTTTTCTCCTTTCTGGTTCTTTTCGCCGTTTTAAGTTTTATCATTTATAACTATAATTTTTTTCGTCAGCCATTGGGCTTCTCTTACGAAAAAGTATGGATGCTCAGCATTGCGACTAACGATAGCGAAAAGGAAGAAATCATTGCTACCCGCGAAGCCATTAGTCGACAACTCGCTGAATACCCGCAAATTGAATCTTTTTCATTTTCGACCAGCAATATGCCGTATTGGCATTCTAGTAGTAGTACATCCATGAGCCATAATGGTATTGACCTTTCACCTGATGTATTCACGGTAGATGAAAACTTTAAGGAAACGATGTCTTTGAACTTGGTAGCCGGTAGGTGGCTCACAAAAGAAGACCAAATACCAGAATCTGTTCCAATTGTAATTAATAGTGTACTCAAAGACCGCTTTTTTGAAAATGAAAATCCACTTCAACAAAAAATTGTTGATCCAGAAGATAATTCCAGTTATCAAATTGTTGGAGTTGTAGACCATTTTAAATTCAGAGGTGAATTTTCGCCCTCTGAAGCAGGTTTTTTCCGCATCTTGGCTGATACCGTAGAATATGCAGATGTCGTGATGTTGAAAGTCAATGAAGGTGCAGATGCTACTTTTGAAGCGAAACTTCAAAAAGACCTCAATAATATTGCAGGAAACTGGTCATTCAATATGGTTTATCTTGACGAACAAAGAGATAACCGTCTTTCTCAAACACAAACCCCGATGATCGTACTGCTCACCATTTGTGGTTTTCTTATATTTAATGTGGCACTTGGTTTATTTGGTATGCTTTGGAATAATATCAACAAACGAAAAGGTGAAATTGGCATTCGCAAGGCCATGGGTTCTACTCAAGTGGGACTGAGTAAACAATTTATGGGAGAAGTAGCCGTATTGAGTACCTTTAGCATTGCATTCGGTGCATTTTTTGCGGTCCAATTTCCTTTGTTGAAAGTCTTCCACGGCAGTCCGTTCTTTATGCAGGATTGGATATACCTGGCCGCGATCATTTTGTCCGCTTTGTTAATCTACTTCTTGGTATTACTTTGTTCGTTTTTTCCAAGTCGACAAGCAGCCAGATTACATCCTGCCATTGCTTTACATGAAGAATAATTCACCAAAAATGCACTAATTCTATTTGCATGATTCTGATTATTGACGATGATATCGCGGTACAAACTTCACTTTCGCTGCTTTTGCAGCAAAATGGCTTTCAAACGGCTACTGCAAGTGGCAGAGCTGAAAGCCTAATATTTTTGCGAAAGCAAAAACCCCAACTTATACTGCTGGACCTCAATTTTAGCGTCAATACCACTGGTGAAGAAGGACTTAGCTTATTGGCAGAAATTAAGGATATCGATGCCAGTATTCCGGTCATTTTAATTACAGGCTGGGCCACTATCGACCTTGCGGTAAAAGGCATGCAGGCCGGCGCACGCGATTTTATCAGCAAACCTTGGGACAATGCACATTTGCTGCAAAGCATACAAACCATTTTTGACCTCGAGCATTTATCGACCGATTCGCTTACGCGAAAAAAACTAGACCAAGACTATCAGCTCGATTATCTTATTGGTCAAGCTCCTGAATTTCTTCGAATTTTGGAGCATCTTATGCGCATTGCTCCCACCAATGCTTCCGTACTAATTTTGGGCGAAAGTGGTACAGGTAAGGAATTAATCGCAGAGGCGATTCACCAAAATAGCAAGCG